>CAXSEO010000392.1:0-3441 GCA_964235525.1 uncultured Sphingomonas sp.
ATGGTCGGCGGTGTTCGCCAGCAGCAGCCGGGCGACGAGCGCGGCGGCAAGCGCGATTCCGCCCGCGAACGGCTGAAACATGGTAGCCAGCAGCGCCAGCGGGACGGCGTGGGTCAACAGGGCACCGGCGTGCGCCACCTGATTTACCGCTCGCAGGGTGCGCGACCAGCGAAGCTCATGCTGCCATACCTCGCCAAGGCTATGCTCGACGCAGCCATGCGCCAGCAACAATCCCGGCACCGGTTCCACCTTCAGGCCTAGTGCGCGCACCGCCGCGCCGATCGCGTAATCGTCCGCCAGCACATCAGCGAAGCGTCCCCACCCGCCGATCCGGTCCAACGTCTCGCGACGGAGCGCGATCGTCGAGCCCATGCACGGATGCTCCACATTCAACGACAGACTCACCGCCACGCTGGGCAGGAACTGCCAGTTGATCGCGGCGGCGGCGAAGCGGGACCACGCGCCTATGTCGCCGCGCCCGTAGTAAAGACACGTCACCGCCCCCACGCCGGCGCGCGCGAGCGCGGCGGCGACGCGGGCGAGATAGTCGCGCGGCACGGCCATGTCGCTGTCGCTGAGCACCAGCAGATCGTGGCGCGCGGCGGGCATCAGGTTGGCGACGTTGCCCATCTTGGCGTTGGCGCCGATCACCGGCGCGTCGGTCCGAACGTCCACGCCGAGCGATCGCGCCACCGCCAGCGCGGGGTCGTCGGCGCGGTTGGTGCCCGCGACCATCTGCACCGGCGCGGGCCAGTCCTGCGCGAGAAAGGTGGCAAGGTTCTCGGCAAGACTCGGCTCCGCCCCGTGGAGCGGCTTGAGCAGCGTCACCGGCTCGGACGGCACGGGAGCGGGGCGCGACGCGCCGGCAAAGCGGCGCACGGCGACCGTGGCGTGGAGCGTGTAACCGATCGCGGCGACCGCGAGGATGAGGGACGGCCAACCGATGAGTTGATAAAGGGTGTGCACTGGCGCGATCTTAGCAAGCGGGCGTGGTCGCACAAACCCGCCATCCCTGCTTGCCACGCCGCCCGCCAGTAGGTGTTGGACGCGTTTGCAAAATGAGTTCCCCGGCGAAGGCCGGGGCCCAGTCACACTGGCGTATGAGGTTAGATCGTCCCCTCTCGATTGGCGCGTAGCTGGACCCCGGCCTTCGCCGGGGAACTAGCTCGCCCGCACCCTGTGATGTTGACGACAGGCGGATGAATGATCGCACCACGCTGGTGACGCGCGCGTTTCCGCCCGCTACCACTCCGCGCGGTGAGCGATCTGGTCCTGATCACCGGCGTATCCGGGTTCGTGGGTTCAGCCGTGGCGCGTGCGGTGGCCGCCACCGGCGCGAGCGTTCGCGGGCTGGCGCGCGTATCGAGTCCGCGCGCGAACCTCGCCGACTTCCCCGGCGAGCTGGTCGAGGGCGACCTGCGCGATCTGGAGGCGGTCGCGCGGGCGATGGCGGACGTGGCACGGGTCTACCACGTCGCCGCCGATTACCGGCTCTGGGCACGCGACCCGGAGGAGATCGTCCGCAACAACCGCGACACCACCCGCATCGTGTGCGAAGCGGCGCTCGCGGCCGGGGTTGAGCGGCTGGTCTACACGTCCAGCGTCGCGACGCTGACCCCGATCGACGGCCGCCCGGCTACCGAGCGCGACGCCGCGACCGAGGCGGACGTGGTCGGCGCGTACAAGCGCAGCAAGGTGGTCGCCGAGCGGCTGGTCGAGGCGATGGTCCGCGAGCGCGCGCTGCCGGCGGTGATCGTCAATCCCTCCACCCCGATCGGCCCGCGCGACGCGCGCCCGACGCCGACCGGGCGGGTCATCGTCGAGGCGGCGAACGGGCGGATGCCCGCGTTCGTCGATTCGGGGCTCAACCTCGTTCATGTCGACGATGTCGCGGCCGGCCACCTGCTCGCGATGGAGCAGGGTCGCGTCGGCGAGCGCTATATCCTCGGCGGCGAGGACGTGACGCTGGCGGCGATGTTGGCGGAGATCGCGCGGCTGGTCGGTCGCACGCCGCCGCGCGCGAAGCTGCCGCGCGCGCCGCTGATGCCGCTCGCTTGGGCGAACGAGCGGCTGGCGCGGGTGACGGGCAAGGAGCCGTTCCTGACCCTCGACGCGCTAAGAATGAGCCGCCACGCGATGTTTTATTCCTCGGCCAAGGCGCAGGATGAGCTGGGCTATCGCGCGCGGCCCTATCCGGAGGCACTTGCCGATGCGGTGGCTTGGTTCCGCGGCGCGGGGATGATCACGCGGTGACCGTCGTCAGCGTGCTGGTACTTGCAACCAGTCTGGTCTGGACTTGGCTGCTCGTCGCGCATGGCGGCTTCTGGGCGATGCGCGAGCGCGACACCGCCGCGCCGCCGCCCGAGCCAGATCACTGGCCATCGGTCACCGCCGTCGTTCCCGCCCGCGACGAGGCGGACGTGATCGCCCGCTCGCTCGCCAGCCTCGCCGCGCAGGATTATCCGGGGCACTTCCGCGTCATTCTAGTCGATGACAACAGCAGCGACGGCACCGCCGCCGCCGCGCGCGCGCTCGGCTCGCCGCGTATCGAAGTGCTATCCGGCAAGCCGCTCCCCGCCGGGTGGACGGGCAAGCTGTGGGCGGTATCGCAAGGCGTCGCGGCCGCGGGCGTGGAGCCAGACTATCTGTGGCTGACCGACGCAGACATCGCGCACGCGCCCGACACGTTACGGTCGCTCGTCGCGCGCGCGGTCGGCGAGGATCGGGTGCTGGTGTCGCTGATGGCGAAGCTGCGCTGCGAGAGCCTCGCCGAGCGCGCGCTGATCCCGGCGTTCGTCTACTTTTTCGCGATGGTCTACCCGTTCGCGCGGGTAAACGGGCGCGGGCGGACCGCTGGGGCGGCGGGCGGCTGTATGCTGGCGCGGCGCGACGCGCTCGAGCGCGCCGGGGGCATCGCCGCGATCCGGGGCGCGCTGATCGACGATTGCGCGTTCGGAGCGCTCCTGAAACGCGAGGGGCGCATCTGGCTCGGGCTGACCGAGCGGTCGGTATCCTTGCGCGCCTACCCGCGCTTCGGAGACATGGCGGCGATGATCGCGCGGTCCGCCTACGCGCAGCTTGGCTACTCCCCGCTCGCGTTGGCGGGAACGCTGATCGCGCTGGGGCTGGTGTTCATCGCGCCGCCGGTGCTGTCGTTGGTCGGCGGCTCGGGCGGGTGGGTGCCTTACGCGCTGGTGACCCTGTCTTTCCTGCCGATCGCTAACTTCTATCGCCGAACACCGTTCTGCGCCTTGCTCCTGCCGGGGATCGCGGCTTTCTACGCGGGCTGCACGCTGCTATCGGCGTGGCAATACAGCCAGGGACGCGGCGGGATGTGGAAGGGACGCGCGCAGGCGGCGGCGGGGCGATGACAGCGGCGGCAGCGGACCTCGCCTCGGGCAAGGGGCACCGCGACGAGAACTTCCCGGTCGCGAGCGTGAT
>CAXSEO010000393.1:0-3421 GCA_964235525.1 uncultured Sphingomonas sp.
GCCCGCCAGCAGCGCCTTGACCTTGTCCGCCTGCGCCTGCGCGTCGAGCTCGGCCAGCGCCGCGACGCCGTCGCGCTCCAGTTCGGCATCGCCCTCCGTCTCGGCAAGCTCGATCAGCTCCACCGTCTCGGCGAGGTCGCGCTCGATCGCGCGAGTGGCGGTGATCGCCTCGTCGAGGCGGCGGCGTTCGCGCATCACGTCCTGCGCCGCCCTGGGATCGTTCCACAGCGCCTGGTCCTCGACGCGCGCATTGAGCTCGTCCAGCCGCCGGAGCGCGCGGTCCCAGTCGAGGAAGCGGCGGAGCAGCGCCAGCGCCTCGTTGATTGAGTCAATATGGGATTGCGCTTCGGCGCGCATCGGTGGTTCCAATCAAACGGGCGAACGGGCCGTCAACGCCCGACCTAGTAAATGCCGCCCTGCCTTTGCAAGAAGTCGCTGTCCGCCGGCCGCTTGACCCGGGGTGCCGCCGGTCTCGGTCCGGTTGCGGTGGCGGTGCCGCTGGCGCGGCGGAGGTAGCGGCGCGGCTCACTTTCGGGTTTGAACGCTTCCCAGATCACCGCCGCCTTGGGATCGCTGGTCGGCCACGTACCGAACACCGGATGCCCGCTCGCGCGGTCGATCCGCACCATGCGGATGCCCTCCGGCGCGCGGAACGGGATCGGCTCCAGCCCGTCATACGCCTTGACTGCGAACGCCTTGAAGATCGGCGCGGCGATCGTGCCGCCCTGCGCGCCGCCGCCGAGACTCTGCGGATGATCAAAGCCGATGTAGAGCCCGCCCACCATCTGCGGCGTCCCGCCGACGAACCACACGTCGGTCGGGCCGGAGTTGGTGCCGGTCTTTCCAAACATCGGCCGGTTCAGATCGCGCAGCACGGTGGCGGTGCCGCGCTGGATCACGCCTTCGGTGATGTGGATGATCTGGTACGCGGTCATCGCGTCCACCACCTGGCGTCCGCGGATGTCCGGGCGCGGCATCGGCTTGCCGTCCCAATCGGGCGCGTTGCAGCGGTCGCACGCGCGCCAGTTCTCCGGGAAGACGACCTTGCCGTGCCGGTCCTGGACGAAGTCGATCAACGACGGCGGGTGCCACCGCCCCTGATTGGCGAGCACGCTGTACGCGTTGACCATCCGGCTGACCGTCGTCGTCCCCGCGCCGAGCGCATAGGCGAGGTACGGCTCGTAGGTGCCGACGTTCATGTCGCGCATCAGTTTGACGACCTTGGGCATCCCCGTTTGCGACGCCGCGCGCACCGTCATCAGGTTGCGCGATTGCTCGATGCCCCAGCGCATCGTGTGCGGGCCGGAGCCTTGACTGCCGCCGAAGTTGCGGAAGCATTTCTGCCCCAGATGCGCGCCCTGATACACGCAATAGGGCGCGTCCATGAGGATCGTCGCGGGCGTCATCCCGTTCTCGAGCGCGGCGGAATAGACGATCGGCTTGATGGTCGAGCCCGGCTGGCGCTGCGCCTGGGTCGCGCGGTTGAACGATTGCGCCCGGTCGTCGAACCCGCCTTGCATCGCCAGCACACGCCCGGTCTGCGGCTGCTCGACCACGAATCCGCCCGAGATCTTGGGCACCGAACGCAAGCCGAACGCGCCGCCCTCCGGCGCGACCGCGATGATGTCGCCGACCTTCAGCGCCGCAAAAGCGGTGCCGCCGACGCCGCGCACCGGCATGGCCGCGCCGGAGCGCGGCAGCGCGGCGGTTCGCCCGTCCGCGAAGCCGATCGTCGCGTTGGCCGATTCCTTGTCGATCACGATCGCGGCGCGCCAGTCGGCGTAATCGAACCCGATGTTGCTATCGAGCAACGGCTGGAGCCAATGCTCCCCGTCGATGTCGACATGCTTGACCGCGCCGTTCCAACCGCGCCCGCGATCGAAGCGGAGCAGGCCGTCGCGCAGCGCCTGCTGGGCGTACTGCTGCAATGTGGGGTCGAGCGAGCTTCTGACCCACAGCCCGCCCGAATAGACGCTGTACGGCCCGTCGCGCTCGGTCTCGCCGAACTTGTCGATCAGCTCGCGGCGGACCTCCTCGACGAAGTAGCCGCCGACTTTCTCGTATTTGGGCGTCTGGCGCAGGATCGCGCCGATCGGCTCCGCGACCGCCACATCGCGCTGGGCGGGAGTTATAAAGCCGTTCTTGACCATTTCGCCCAACACATAATTGCGCCGCGCCAGCGCGCGCTGGGTCGAGCGGAACGGATCGTAGTTACTCGGCCCCTTGGGCAGGATCGCCAGATAAGCCATCTGCGCGAGGCTGAGCTCGGGCAGTTCCTTGTCGAAATAGGCGTGGCTCGCCGCCTCCACCCCGAACGCGTTGCGGCCGAGCGCGATCTGGTTAAGGTACAGCTCGAGGATTTGCTGCTTGGTCAGCGTATCCTCGATCCGATAGGCGAGGACCGCCTCCTTAAGCTTCCTGGTCGGCGAATATTCGTTGCCGATCAGCAGGTTCTTAGCGACCTGCTGGGTGATCGTCGAGCCACCTTTGGCGCGTCGCCCGGTGCCGATCTTCGACACATAGTCGACCACCGCGCCCGCGACGCCGGTGTAATCGACCCCGTGATGCTCGAAGAAGCTCTTGTCCTCCGCCGACAGGAAGGCGTTGATCAGCGGCTTGGGGTATTCGGCGAACGACAGCTCCACCCTGCGTTCGCGCGCATAGGAATAGACGGGCGTTCCGTCGATGCCGCGCACATTGGTGGGCAGCGGCGGCTCATAGGTGCGTAGCGCGTCGACCGACGGAAGCTGGCGGATGATCGTCAGCCACAGCACCGCATAACCGACCACCGCCAGCAGCAGCAGCGCCGCGATCGCCTTGCCCCACCAGCGCGACCACGCGCGGGCAAGGAACCCGCCGGTGGCGGCAAGGTTGTGACGCAGATTGTCGGAAATGCGGGAAGGGGAACGGAACGCCATGGCTGGGCTAGCGGTCTAGCAGGCCCCCGCGCGCTCCGAAAGCCCGCAGCGTCACGCGGCTATGGGTGCCGCCCAGGCGAATGGGCGAACATCGACCCGTCGCGCGCCCCAAGCTCATAGGCGAGTTCGCGGTCGGCGGCGTCTATCCTGGCCTGAAAATAGCCGATATGCTCGGGCGTTAGCCTGCCCCCGTCGACCGCCTGCAGCTTCAGCGCTTCCTTCCGCACCGCTTGCAGCGTGCTACGGTAATGGCCGATCCGCGCCTGATCCCAGCTGGGGTAACCCGGCTCCGTCGCGGGCTGCGCGCTGGTCGCGGGCAGACCGTAAGGAGCATTGAAAGATTGCGCGTGCGCGGTTCCCGCCATCAACGCCGTCGCTGCCAATAGCACTCGTATGTTCATATCACACCGCCTCGTCAGGACAGTGGGAGACTGCGCCCGCGCCCGGTGGCGCGCAAGCCTATTTCGCCGCCAGCCGTCGCGCGAAGTGGATCTCCACCGCCT
>CAXSEO010000394.1:0-3403 GCA_964235525.1 uncultured Sphingomonas sp.
TCGACGGCGCGGATGGCCGCCCCGCCGCGATCGCCCCCGCCTACGCCAAGTCGCACAGCCAGGGCGAATATGTGTTCGACCATGGCTGGGCTGACGCCTGGTCGCGCGCGGGCGGGAGCTATTATCCCAAGCTGCAGATCGCGGCCCCGTTCACCCCCGTGCCCGGCCCGCGACTGCTGTTGCGCGATCCGACTGCCGCGCCCGCGCTGCTCGCCGCGATCGAGGCGGTGGTCGATCAGCACAATCTGTCGAGCGCCCACGCCACCTTCATCGCGCCCGATCAGCTGTGGCTGTTCGAGGCGGCAGGCTGGCTTCTGCGCGAGGGGACGCAGTTCCATTGGGCGAACGACGGCTATGCGACGTTCGACGACTTCCTCGCCGCGCTTAGCAGTCGCAAGCGCAAGGCGATCCGCAAGGAGCGCGCGGCGGCGGTGGAGGGGCTGGAGATCGTCCACCTGACCGGCGACGCGATCGGTGAGGCGGAGTGGGACGCTTTCTGGCGCTTTTATCAGGATACGGGCAACCGCAAATGGGGCCGCCCCTATCTGACCCGCGCGTTCTTCACCGAGATCGGGCGGACGATGGGTGACCGGGTGCTGCTGATCCTCGCGCGGCGCGGCGGGCGCGCGATCGCGGGGGCGCTCAACTTCGTCGGCGCGGACGCGCTATACGGGCGCTATTGGGGATCGACCGAGGAGGTGCCGTTCCTCCATTTCGAGCTCTGCTATTACCAGGCGATCGACGCCGCGATCGCGCGGGGGTTGGCCCGCGTGGAGGCGGGCGCGCAGGGCGAGCACAAGCTCGCGCGCGGCTATGCGCCGGTGCCGACCTGGTCGGCGCACTATATCCCCGACGCCGGGTTTCGCCGCGCGGTCGCCGACTTCGTCCGCCGCGAGCGGGAGTCGGTGGAAGCGGACCAGGCGTTCCTGGGCGAGATGACGCCGTTTCGGAAGGGTGGTTAGCTCCACTTCCGTCACCCCGGACTTGTTCCGGGGTCCAACCCTCTGCGCGTGCTTACGTCGGGTGGTTTGAACCAAAGCCCGCGCCGATCGCGCCGCGGCGTCACGCTCTGACCACAAAACGCAAGCACGCGGGGACGGTTGGACCCCGGCACAAGGCCGGGGTGACGAATGGGGACCGACGGCGAGACTTTAGTACCTCGGCGCCCGCAGCGTCGGCGGTATCACCGCCGCCGGCACGCTATGGTCTACCCGGAACAACGCGCTCGTCCCTTTGCCGCGCCACACCGGCACCAGCCCCCGCTCGAGCGAGCGGTCGTAGGGCGGCACGCGGATCAGCCACACGTAGTCGAACGCATCGCGCGGAAACTCGGCCAAGCTGCGCGCGATCGGGCGCCAGAACTCGCGCGGGCATTGCGTGGGCGTGACGATCTGCGACGGATCGTGCGCGAACCGGCCCGCCGCCCGATAGCGGACCGTGAGCAGCTGCGCGCCAGCCATCGACCATTGGTCGTTGGTGTACGCCTCGCGCCGAACCATCGCCAGCGCTGGCAGGTGCTCCAGCCGCGACATCCGCCATTGATTATGGCACGTCTCACCGACGAAGCTGACCAGCCGCGCCCCCCGGGGCAGGTGATCGAGCGCGGCGAGCTCATGCGCGTAGCTGTCGTCGAACATGGCGAAGCTCCACGTCGTCGCCGCCATCCGCACGACCACAAAGGCGAGCCCCGCCGCCGCCAGCCGCCCCGCCCCGCGCGGCGACAACCCGCGCCGGGGCCGGATCGCGATCAGCGCGATGGCGACCGCGAACGGCGCCAGCCGCATGTCCGCATAGGCCGACCCGAACACGACCCGGGGCAAGAGCAGGTACACCAGGCACAGGAACAGCGCCGATAGCCCCAGATGCCGCGAATATTCGATCCCTGGATCGCGAAATCCCTTGAGCAGCACAAGGTACAGGACCGCCGTCGAGGCCACGTCGAACCCCAGCCAGCGGTCGCGCAGGATCATCAGCACCCAGCCGATCTTGGCGCGGCCGTTGAACCAGTCGAACGTCTGCCCGCCGACATGGTCGCCCGAGCGCCACACCGCCATCAGCACCAGCGGCAGCGCCAGCGGGACCACGCCCACCCCCGCGCGCACCCACGCCTCCGCCCAGCGCCGCGCCTCCGCGCGCGTCCATTCGACGCGGTGCCCCGGCCGCGTCTCGCCGAACGCGCGGTCGTGCTGGCGGATCATCTCGGCCGAGAAGGCGAGCACGCCCAGCACGCCCCAGCCGAAGGTGTGGCACAGCCACAGCAGGCACGACAGCGGCACGAACACCGCCGCCCGGAACCTGACGCGCCCCTGACGCGCGAGCCGCAGCCACCAGGCGAACAGGCACAGCGCCAGCCCCATCGACAGCGCGAAGTTGACGAAGCCGAACTGGAACGGAAAGCCATAGGCCAGCGGCAACGCGAACAGGGCGGTCGCCGGGATGCGGCCATGCACCTCGCGCGCGATCCACAGCAGCCCGGTGACGGTCAGTGGCGGGATCAGCAGCACGATCAGCTTCGCGCCAAGCTCCAGTCCAAACAGCTTCGCCATCGGGATGATGAGCAGGTCGATGCCGAGATTGCCGATCAGCTGCCAGTGAAAGTCGTACCACAGCGCCAGCCAGCGATGGTCCGCGATCGCGAGCTGGACGCGGTAGCGCCCCATATGCCCGGGCAGGTCGACCAGCGGCGGCACCGTCGGCCACACCAGCGGCACCGCCGCGAGCAACGCCATCGCGAGCACGAACCGCCGGGTCTGCCACCAGTGAAGGGTTGCCGCCTGTTCCGCCCTCCGCATCGCTTGCCCGCCCGTTATTCTCCGATGCGATAGAAGCGGAGCGCGGCGTCGCGCAAGGGGAGACGCCGGAAGCCGGGCGGTGGCCGGTCCGCCGCGAGCCGCGCGGCCAGGCTGTTCGGCCAGCGGTGACGCAGGTCGAGTTCGCTGAAATCGCTCGGGCAGAACAGGACGTAGCGGACCCGCCGCTCTCGCGCGACGAGGTCGGCCCGCGCGGGCGAGGCGAGAAAGTAGCGGTACACCGCCATGTTGCCGCTATTCTGGCGGTGATAGCCCCCGCCGACCGTGGCATGATGAGTCGCGCCGATGATATAGGGTGCCAGGTTGGTCCCCGTCATCACCACTCCGGGCGGAAAGCGGTTCAGCCGATCCCACACGTCACCGGTCACGCAAGGGTCTTGCCGCGTCGCGGACCGCGCGGTCGGTGTCCGGTCGGGCAATATCGCGATCAGCATATCGGGCAGCATGGCATAGGCGGTGCCGGTCGAGGCAAGCCACGCGGCGATCACGGCGGGCGCGCGCCATGCGCGCCGCTGCCGCGCGGCGAGCACCAGCCCGGCGAGTACGGGCACGGCGACCGGCGCGCCGAGATACGCGCCCCGCACCTGCGCCAG
>CAXSEO010000395.1:0-3399 GCA_964235525.1 uncultured Sphingomonas sp.
ACCCGCCCGAGGACGATGCGGGCGACGGACCGCAGGTGCGTTTCGCGGGCAGCGGCGTGACGGCGCGAATGTGGAAATGCGGTTCGCTGCTCGAGTTGGCGGAGGCGTGCAACGTCCCCGTCCGATGGTCGTGCCGGACCGGGGTCTGCCACAGTTGCGAGACGCGCCTCCTGGAAGGCGAGGTCACCTACGATCCGAAGCCGGCGCGTCCGCCCGCGGGCGGAGCCGTCCTCATCTGCTGCGCCAGACCATGCGGGGACGTCGAACTCGCCTTGTAGGCTGTCTCGGGCAACTTCACGCGGCTGCGCAGACGCCGAGCGACCGATCCGGCTGTCCGCCCGCATGGGCACGAGCCGTGCGACTCCGCCGCTTCGAGCACCTGCGGTCGCATCAGCGGCATCATAGGCGGCCAGCGCGCGACCGGAGCCGGAACGATCGCGGGGGTACTCGACTTCAACCTTCCATGCTTCACTCCCAGCAACCTCGCCGATGACGGAAGAGCGCGAAGTCGACCTGGTCGTGATCGGTGCCGGGCAGGCCTCAGTGCCGCTCGTCCGCGCGCTCGCGAAGCAGGGCATGAGTGCGGTGCTGGTCGAGCAATCCGCGCTCGGGGGCAGCTGCATAAACTTCGGATGCACACCGACCAAGGCCGCACTGGCCTCCGCTCGACAGGCGGCGCTCTCGCGCGAACAGGGACTCGGCGTCGCCGCGGCGAATGTCCGAGTCGACTATTGCGCGGTGATCGACCGCGCCGTCGCCTTCGCCCGTAACGGGCGGGAGCATCTCGACAGCCTCTTCGCGGACGGCTGTAATCCCCAGCTGGTGCGCGGCCACGGGCGGCTGCGCGGCCGGGCGGGTGACCGGTTGCGGGTCGCGGTCGACGACGGCCCCGTCTTCGTTGCGCGGAACGTCGTGCTCGACACCGGGACGCGATCGAAGCTGCCCTCCTTCATGGGGATCGAGGCGGTTCCGGTCATCACCGCGGAGACTTGGCTGGACCTGCCGACGTTGCCCGAACATCTGCTCATGATCGGCTCGGGCTCCGTCGGGTTAGAGATGGCGCAGTTTTACCGCCGCATGGGCGCGGCCGTGACCGTAATCGAGCGCGCTGATGAGATCGCCGCAGCGGAGGATGTGGAGGTCGGAACCCTGCTGCGGCACGCCTTAGCCGACGAGGGCGTCACGTTCCGCACGGGAGTCACCGTGGACCGGATCGCTTCGGAGGGCGGCGGGATCCAGGCGACGGTCGCGGGCGAGTCGCTGCGCTTCAGTCACGTCTTCGTGGCGAGCGGCCGCTCGCCCGCCTTGGCCGATCTGGGGCTGGACAGCGTCGGACTCTCGCCCGGGCGGGACGGTGCGCTTGCGGTTGACGAATGCCTGCGGACCCGCGTGCCGGGCCTGTTCGCCGCCGGCGACATCCGCGGCGGTCTTCGTTTCACGCAGACCGCCTGGGACGACCACCGCGTCATCCTGTCGGCACTGGGCGGAGGCTCACCCCATACGACCCGACGCACGGTGCCCTACGCGTTCTTCACCGATCCGGAGGTCGGGCGCGTCGGCATGAGCGAGAAGGACGCGCGACGCGCGGCAGTGCCCCACCACGTCCACCTCCAACCTTACGCCTCCATCGCCAGGGCGCGCGAGGACGGACGCGAGCGCGGACTTATCAAGCTGGTCCTCGATGCCGCGCGCGTGCGGCTGCTGGGCGCGGCGATCGTGGGCGAGGGAGCGGGCGAGCTGATCCACCTCCTCGCGCTCGTGATGCAGCTCGACCAGCCGCTGTCGGCGATCGTCGAGGGCGTGTATGCCCATCCAACCCTTGCCGAAGGACTGCAGAGCGCGGTGGCCGCCGCCGTCCAGGGAGCGGCGTGATGCGGACTGACCAACCGCGCGTTCGCCGTCGCGCCTACCCGAGTGCTCCCGGCCGGCAGGTCTCCTGCAAGCGCGTTCGGGTCGGTTTCGGTTGGCGAGCGGTCCGAACAGCGCTGAGTCTGGAACAGCTCGACGACCGCCAAGTGGCGGCGGCGACCGCGAGCCGGCTGAGACCGGCTAGGCACGCGATGGAGATCAGATCGAGGCGTTTCGCAACTCGCGCGTCAGCGCCGGAAGCCCGCAAGGGCGATCGCGACGAGCTGTCCCGTGCAGACCTTGACGTCGTCCGGATCGACGACGCCCTCGGTTGCTTCGCTCATCCGTCCGCCGCCCGCGAGCATGTAGAGCATAGCGCCGATCATGGCGCCGTAGGCCCACAGCGCCGAGGACGCATCGGCGCCGGGGAGAGCTCCCTCGAGCCGCGAAAGGAAGGCGCCAGTCACCGGTCTCATGAGCTCCTGGACGATGCCGCGTCGGCGTGACGAAGGGTCGGCAATCTCCCTGGCCAGCAGCACCGCGAAACTGCGACCGGTCTCGGTCGCACGCAGCCCGAGCATCGGGACCAGCAACGCCTTGACGATCAGATCGAGGCGACGTGCCGGGTCCGGTTCGAGGTCCGCCAGCGCCAGGCCGGACAGGCGCTGCTCGACGATCCGGGGCACGCGCGCCTCGAACACCGCGCGGTAAAGGCCGAGCTTGTCCGCGAAGTGGTAGGTGATGAGGCTGAGCGGCACGCCTGCCTCCGTCGCGACCTCCCTCAACGTGCCGGCATCGAATCCCCGCTCAGAGAATACGTTTTCTGCCGCAGCGATCATGCGCGTGCGGCTCGGGTCGTCGGAACCGGGGCGGTTCCGCCCGCCGTCGTCGATCCCCGACCTGCTCTTCAGCGCATTCGCCATGACCTATACTAGGCCTTCACTGCCCGAGTGTCGAACAAAGGGTTGAACAAGCGTACAGTTTTCATGTATTGTTGCATTTAAGCTGGTCGCCCGAGGTGGGCGGCTTGCTTGAATATGCATCGAGATGTTCAATGACGAGCCTTCTGACCGTGAACGCCAGCCCCCGCGGCGGCCTGTCGATCTCCCGCAAGCTGGGTGAGCGGTACGTCCATCATTGGCGCGCCGCCCATCCGGACGGGACAGTGGTGGAGCGCGACCTGGCGACGTCAGGCATCCCCTACATGGGCCTCGACTGGATCGCCGGCGTCTACGCCCCGCCACAGGTGGAGCGGACGTCCGAGATGGAGCGGGCGCTGGCGCTGTCGGAGGAACTTATCGGCGAGGTGGCCCGCGCCGACGAACTGCTGATCTGCACGCCGATGTACAACTTCTCGGTTCCCGCCGTCCTGAAGTCGTGGATCGACTACCTCGTCCGGCCCGGCTTCACCTTCGCATTGGCACCGGGATGGCCCGGTCTGCTGACGGACAGGCCCACGCGCATCCTGGTCGCGACCCGCGACATCCACGACCCGGCCGACGAGGATGACTTGGGCACGCCGGTGATCAGGCGCGCGCTGTCGTTCATGGG
>CAXSEO010000396.1:0-3397 GCA_964235525.1 uncultured Sphingomonas sp.
GGGATGGGCGGCGAGCCGCAAGCCACCTTCTCCACCTGCTTCGGCGCGCCGTTCATGCCGCGTCACCCGTCGGTGTACGGCAACCTGCTCAAGGAGCGGATCGCCCGCGGCGGGGTGGATTGCTGGCTGGTCAACACCGGCTGGACGGGGGGCAAGTTCGGCGTCGGCCGGCGGATGCCGATTAAGGTCACGCGCGCGCTGCTCAACGCGGCGCTCGACGGCAGCCTCAACCATGCCGAGTTCCGCCCCGACCCCAATTTCGGCTTCGCGGTGCCGGTCGAGGTGCCCGGGGTCGACCCGGCGATCCTCGATCCGCGCGAGACCTGGACCGACAAGCACGAATATGACGCCACCGCTGCGCGACTGGTCGACCAGTTCGTCGAGAACTTCGCGCAGTTCACCGACCATGTGGACGAGGGCGTCCGCGAGGCGGGACCACGTGCGCGCCAGCTCCAGTCCGCGTGAACGGGCCGGGGCCTAGCGCCCCGGCTCAGGCTTGGTTACATGGATCGCCACTCCTCCCGCGAGAGACTGGCGTTCCATGACCATCCGCCTCGGCCTGACCTTTGACGACGTGCTGCTCGTCCCCGCCGAGTCGGAGGTGGTGCCCAGCCAGACCGACACGCGCACCCGGGTGACGCGCGAGATCGGGCTGACCATCCCGGTCATGTCGGCCGCGATGGACACGGTGACCGAGGCGGACATGGCGATCGTCATGGCGCAGCTCGGCGGCATCGGCGTGCTCCACCGCAACCTGTCGGTCGACGAGCAATGCGACGCGGTGCGGCAGGTCAAACGGTTCGAGAGCGGGATGGTGGTCAACCCGATCACCATCGCGCCCACCGCCACCCTCGCCGAGGCACAGGCGCTGATGAGCCGTCACCGGATCAGCGGCATCCCGGTGGTGGAGGCGAGCGGCAGGCTGGTGGGCATTTTGACCAACCGCGACGTGCGCTTCGCCGAGAACCCGGCGCAGCCCGTCGCCGAGCTGATGACGCACGAAGACCTTGCCACCGTGTCGGTCGGGGTCGGCCAGGAGGAGGCGCGGCGACTGCTGCACCAGCGGCGGATCGAGAAACTGCTGGTGGTCGACGACCAGTACCGTTGCGTCGGGCTGGTGACGGTCAAGGACATCGAAAAGGCGGTGATGTATCCGGACGCGACCAAGGACGCCGCCGGGCGGCTGCGCGTCGCCGCCGCGACCACGGTCGGCGACAAGGGCTATGAGCGCACCGCGGCGCTGATCGACGCGGAGCTCGACCTGGTGGTGATCGACACCGCGCACGGGCACAATCGCGACGTCGCGCGCGCGGTCGAGCGGGTCAAGCGGCTCAGCAACTCGGTGCAGGTGATCGCGGGCAACGTCGCCACCGCCGACGCAACCCGCGCGCTGATCGACGCGGGCGCGGACGGGGTCAAGGTCGGGATCGGCCCCGGATCGATCTGCACCACCCGCGTCGTCGCGGGCGTCGGCGTGCCGCAGCTGACCGCGGTGATGGATTGCGCGGAGGCGGCGGAGCGGGCGGGCGTGCCCGTGATCGCCGATGGCGGCATCCGCACTTCCGGCGACATCGCCAAGGCGCTGGCGGGCGGCGCGTCGACGGTGATGGTTGGCTCGCTGCTGGCGGGCACGGCGGAAGCGCCGGGCGAGACATTCCTGTACCAGGGCCGGGCGTACAAATCGTATCGCGGCATGGGGTCGGTCGGCGCGATGGCGAAGGGTTCGGCGGACCGCTATTTCCAGCAGGACATCAAGGATCAGATGAAGCTCGTGCCCGAGGGGATCGAGGGTCAGGTCGCGGTCAAGGGTCCGGCGCGCGAGATTGTCCACCAGATGGTCGGCGGCGTCCGCGCCGCGATGGGCTATACCGGCGCGCGGACACTGGACGACTTCCGCGAGCGCGCTACCTTCGTGCAGATCACGGGCGCGGGGCTCAAGGAAAGCCACGTCCACGACGTGACGATCACGCGGGAAGCGCCGAATTACCCGACGCGATGAGCACACGACGCCAGCGCAACTGGAGTCGAGATGATCGAGCGCGGCCGGGACCGGCGCAGCCGAGCTTCGACGTCACGCGATTTACTCGCGTGACGCGCGCCCACGCTGGAGGAAGCCCGTTATGACGCCACCCGCGCGCACCCAGGCGGCGATCGAACTGCTCGACGCGATCCTTGTCGCCGCGCGCGAGGGCGGGGCAGCGGCGGACACGTTGATTACGCGCTACTTCGCCACTCGCCGCTACGCCGGGTCGAAGGACCGGCGCGCGGTCCGCGAGCTGGTCTATGCAGCCATTCGTCGCGCGGGAGAGCCGCCGGCGAGCGGGCGCGCGGCGATGCTCGGCGTGGCGGCGGACGATCCGGGGCTGGCGGGGACGTTCGACGGCTCGCTGCATGGCCCAGCCGCGATCGCGCCCGGCGAGCCGGTCGCCTCCACCGGGGTCGCGCCAGCGTGGCTGGAGGCGGAACTGGGGCGCTCGGGCCTGACCGCCGACGAGCAGGCCGCGCTGGTCGCGCGCGCGCCGCTCGACCTTCGCGTCAACACGCTGCGATGCAGTCTGGCCCAAGTGCGGGCGGCGCTGCCGGACGTCGAGGCGCTTCCGGGCCTGCCCGACGCGCTCCGCCTGGCGACGGGCACCGCGATCGAGAGGCACGACCTCTACCAATCCGGCGCGGTCGAGGTGCAGGACGCGGGGAGCCAGCTTGTCGCGCTTGCCGCCGCCGTCCGGCCCGGGATGCGCGTCGTCGACCTGTGCGCGGGGGCAGGGGGCAAGACGCTGGCGCTCGCCGCCGCGATGCGCAATGAGGGGGAACTACTCGCCTGCGACACCGACCGCGCGCGGCTGTCGCGCCTTACCCCAAGGGCGGTGCGGGCGGGGGCGACCTGCGTCACGACGCGGCTGCTCGACCCAAGTCGTGAGCTTGCCGCGCTGGAGGACTGGCGCGGCGCTGCGGACGTGGTGCTGGTCGACGCGCCGTGCTCGGGAACGGGAACCTGGCGGCGCAACCCGGAGGCGCGCTGGAGTCTGACGCCCGCGCGCGTGGACCGGCTGCGCGCGACGCAGGCGCATGTGCTCGACATTGCGGCGGCGCTGGTACGGCCGGGTGGCGCGCTGGTCTATGCGGTTTGTTCGCTGCTCGACGCGGAAGGGCCCGACCAGGTCGCGGCGCTTGCCGAGCGCGGCGGGCTGGTGCCCGAGCCGCTCGCGCTGCCGCTCGGCGCGCCGCGCGGGCCGGGCGTGCGGCTCTCGCCCGCGCGCGACGGCACCGACGGCTTTTTCCTCGCGCGCCTGCGACGTGCGTGATACGCCCGAGGTGTTGTGCCCACCCTGGAGACGATCATGCGTGTCTCGTCCGTCGCCGTCGCCGCCGCGCTGACGCTCGCCTGCCTGTCCGCCTC
>CAXSEO010000397.1:0-3391 GCA_964235525.1 uncultured Sphingomonas sp.
CGACCAGCCAAGGACCAGTCGATCGTGACCAGCTCTCCCGGTTCGAGCCAACCCCCCGCGCCCGGCGGCATCGCCCGGACGCTCGACCTCGTCGACCGTTTCCGGGTGCTGGAGATCACGCCCGAGCAAGTCGAGCTGTCCCGCCAGATCTGGAAAATGGTGGAGCCGGAAGCGACCCGCGTTTCCGAAGCGCATTGGCAGCATTGGCGGCGCTTCTATGGCGAGCGCGAGACATTCGCCGCGCATGACCAT
The DNA here is from genome assembly GCA_964235525.1 of uncultured Sphingomonas sp. GTDB lineage: Bacteria > Pseudomonadota > Alphaproteobacteria > Sphingomonadales > Sphingomonadaceae > Sphingomonas. The sequence continues at coordinate 253 of CAXSEO010000397.1, forward strand.
CAACGCATGATCGAGCTGGGCGTCGACTATCTCCGCAACCGGTTTCTACACCCCGACCGGTATGAATGGGTCGAGTCCGCCGAACGCTCGGTAAAGGGCGCGTTTGCGGCGGGAGTTTCGCTTGGAGCATTGCAGTCGATGGTGACCGCCGGCCACTCGGTCACGCTGGAAATCCTGTTGCGGCGACTCGACAATACACGGGACGAGCAGTTGCGGGTCGTCGACCTCATGTTTCGCATCCGGGCGCTCGAGGGCGAAATCTACGGAACGTTGTATGCCGCTTATGCACGAATGGAGGAGCGGGCGCAGCGCGACGCGCTCGCGACCGAGTTCCGCGACGGCATCGCCAGCGCGGTGGAGACCGCCACGCTGGAGGGCGGCTCGCTGCGCGACCAGGCGGTGCGTAGCTCCTATGCGGTGCGCGGCGTCTTGGGCAAGGCGAGCGAGGTCGCGGCAGCGGCCGAGCAATCGGCGGTAGCAATGCGCGAGGCGGCGTCGACCGCCGCCGGGCTGATCCGCGCGATCGAGGACGCGCGCACCGAGGTGGAGGCGGCGGCCGAGATCGCCACCCGCGCTTCCGGCCAGGCGGGACAGGCGGTCGCCAGCTCCGAGACGCTGTCCGACCACGCCAAGAGCATCGAGTCGATCCTGGGACTGATCCGCGACATCGCCGGGCAGACCAACCTGCTCGCGCTCAACGCGACGATCGAGGCGGCGCGCGCGGGCGATGCGGGGCGCGGCTTCGCGGTGGTGGCGCAGGAGGTGAAGAGCCTCGCCAGCCAGACCGCGCGCGCTACGGACGACATCGCGGGCAAGATCGCCGCCATCCAGTCCGCGACACGTTCTACGGTGGACACCAACGCCTCGATCAAGACGACGGTGGCGGAGGTGCAGGAGAGCGCCAACCGCATCCGCTTCGCGATGGAGGCGCAAGCGCAGACGGTGACCGCGATCACCGCCGCCGTCGACGAGACCGCGCTCGCCGCCGACTCGATGAGCAACACCATCGCCGCGATAAGGGAAGATACCGAGAGCGTCGCGTCGCAGATCGACCAGGTCGGCGAAGGCTTCGACCAGCTCGACGGGCGGCTCGGCGCGCTGAAGATGAACGCGGGTGAGTTCGTGAGCAAGGTGGCCGCCTGACGCGAGACGTGGCGCCGCCACGCCCAGCTATCAGCGGCAGCGCGCCCGCCGAGGAGATCGCAAGCCGGGAAACAGGGCGTTTCTGACACCTACAAACCCGCGGAAATGCTAGGTGGCTGATCGGTGTCGAAACCGACTGGTTTTGACACGACGCTGATCGTGAACAACGGTGAGAGGAGGGCAACCAGCTTAGATCGGCCTTGGATTGCTAGCCCTTACCTGACCTCTGTCGAGAAGTTGCTGCCATCAAGTCCGAGCGGCGAACCTCGGGATGTAAACCGCCCGCTCAAATACCCGCCTTTAAGCGCTGTAAGCCACGTCAACCGCTTCTCGATGCCCGTTGTTACCGGATCGTGTGTCGTCTCCAGCCTGATCCGCTGCACGCCGATCGTGTCCGGGTCGACCGGTTCGACCGATAGCGGATCGCGTAAGTCCCTGAACCGTACCATCATCGGCCATGCGATATTGGCTTCGGGGTGGTCGGGACCACCGTAGGAATAGGGCAGGCGATGAGGCAGGTCAGCCTTGTACGCGCTGAACCAGGCGGAGCCCGGCTTCGCGAACTGCCGCATGATGCCGTCGGTGCTCGTTGCATGTTCACCCGTCAGGGCATCGGTCACGACGCCCTGGAGCCCCCGCCCGCGTCGGGCAGCTTGAGCAACACGAAGATCGGGCCGTCTGGCAGGTCGACCACCACCGACTCTCCCTTAAGCGAGGAACCGACCCCGCTCTGGTCGCCGATTGCCATGCCGCGCGCGATGCGTACCTCCATCACCGACGATCCGGTCTTGAGCCCCTGCGGCGTCGCCACCTCGACGGTCATGCGAAACCGGTAGGACGCGCTCCGTGGGGCACATCCCGCTGTTGCCGTCAGACTTGCGACAGCTAACCAACACAGCATTCCTCGCCTAGTTACGTCACAATCCGAGCTGGGCATCGTGCGGCCGAAGTCCTTCCAATCGTCTGGGATCGGCAACTTGAAGGCGTCGGGAGGTTCAGCAGGAGCATGCGACCCAATATCAGGCACTCACCAACATTATGTGTGTGTCAGCGATGCGGCATCAAGCCGACATACTGCCCGGTGTCACAACCGAACGGTTGTGACACCGGGCACAATAGGTTCTCCGACGCTGGATCGGAGAGCGAGCCGCCGCCGGACTGATGGCGAGGCAGCCTTCTCCCGCCACCGTCGCTCACAATGGCCGCCCCTTGCCTCCCTGCCCTGCCCCGCTAAGCCCGCGCACATGACCAACATCCTCCTCACCGGCTCTAGCCGCGGGATCGGCGCGGCGATCGCGGCGGCGCTCGTTCGGCCGGACGTGACGCTGGTCGGGCATGGCACCCGCTCCGGGCTGGCGGCGGACTTCGCCGACCCGGCTGCGCCTCGCCAACTCTGGGCGGCGGGGCTGGAGCGGCTCGGCGGGCGCGTCGACGTGCTGATCAACAACGCCGGGGTGTTCGAGGCGTCGCCGCTCGACGCGGACGACGACGCCTGGGTCGCGTCGTGGGAGCGGACGATGCGCGTCAACCTGACCGCCGCTGCCGAACTGTCGCGCCTCGCCGTGCTGCACTGGCAGGCGAACGGCGGCGGCCGTCTGGTCAACATCGCCAGCCGCGCGGCCTATCGCGGCGACTCGCCGCAGCACTGGCACTACGCCGCCGCCAAGGCGGGGATGGTGGCGATGACCAAGACGATCGCGCGGGGGTATGCGCGCGATGGCGTGCTGGCGTTCGCGGTCCTGCCCGGGTTCACGATGACGGGAATGGCGGAGGAGTATCTGTCGTCGCGCGGCGGCGACAAGCTGCTCGCCGACATCCCGCTCGGCCGCGTGGCGGAGCCCGCCGAGGTGGCGGAGGTGGCGCGCTGGTGCGCGCTCGATGCGCCGCCGTCGATGACCGGCGCAACGATCGACGTGAACGGCGCGAGCTATGTCCGGTAGCGGTCCGCGGACCGCTACCGGACCGGCGGCTGCGTGGAAGCTCACCCTCCCCTGCC
>CAXSEO010000398.1:0-3390 GCA_964235525.1 uncultured Sphingomonas sp.
AGGCGACGATCAAGGTCTGGCTCGAACCGGTTGAGGCCGGCAAGAGCCGCGGCTTTCGCGCGCACGAGATCAGTGGCATCGTGAACATGGTCGAGGAACGCCGCGAGGCGCTGCTGGAGGCGTGGCATGACTATTTTGGCTAGGGTCGCGGACGAGCGCGTGCTCGACGTGCGCTTCGACGAGCACAGCCTGATTGTGGACCTGATGGACGGTCGCACCATCGCTGCCCCGCTCGCCTGGTATCCTCGGCTGCTTCGGGCCACCCCTCACCAGCGCGAACAATGGGAGCGAGCCGGGGGCGGTTATGGCATTCACTGGCCCGAGGTCGACGAGGACCTCAGCACAGAAGGCCTGTTGCGAGGCGCACCTGCGCCGATGCGAGTCGCCTCGGCATGAGAGGTGATTGCCTCAACTGCGGTCATCCGATCGGCTATCATCACGATTGGGTGAACGATGAAAACGAGATGTTTTGCACCTGTTTGCCCTGCGAGTGTCCCGGCTATCGCAGCGAAGCGATTGCAAGTCCGCAGACTGGTCCGCGTTCACGGGCTAAAAAGCTGAAAGGCGCATAGTTGCTCCAGAAGATCCTCATCGCCAACCGGGGCGAGATCGCGTGCCGGGTGATGCGGACCGCCAAACGGATGGGGCTTGCCACCGTCGCGGTCTATTCGGACGCGGACGCGCGCGCGCCGCATGTGCTGTTGGCGGACGAGGCGGTGCGGATCGGGCCCGCGCCCGCCGCCGAGAGCTATCTCAAGGCGGAGCTGATCCTGCTCGCCGCGCGCGAGACCGGGGCGGACTGCATCCACCCCGGCTATGGCTTCCTGTCCGAGCGCGAGAGCTTCGCGCGCGCCTGCGCCGAGGCGGGGATCGCGTTCGTCGGCCCGCCGCCCAATGCGATCGCGGCGATGGGGGACAAGATCGAGAGCAAGAAGCTCGCCAAGGCGGCGGGGGTCAACGTCGTCCCCGGCTACCTGGGCGACATCGCCGATACCGGCGAGGCGGTGCGGATCGCGGGTGACATCGGCTATCCGGTGATGATGAAGGCGTCGGCGGGCGGCGGCGGCAAGGGGATGCGGCTGGCGTACAGCGAACAGGACGTGCGCGAGGGCTTCGAGGCGACCAAGCGCGAGGGGCTGGCGAGCTTCGGCGACGACCGCGTGTTCATCGAGAAGTTCATCGAGAGCCCGCGCCATATCGAGATCCAGCTGCTCGGCGACCAGCATGGCAACGTGGTCTATCTCGGCGAGCGCGAATGCTCGATCCAGCGGCGGCATCAAAAGGTGGTGGAGGAGGCTCCGTCCCCGTTCGTCACGCCGCAGATGCGCCGCGCGATGGGCGAGCAGGCGGTCGCGCTGGCGAAGGCGGTCGGGTATTACTCCGCCGGCACGGTGGAGCTGATCGTCTCCGGCGCGGATATCATGGGCGAGAGCTTCTACTTCCTGGAGATGAACACCCGGCTGCAGGTCGAGCATCCCGTGACGGAGGCGGTGACCGGCCTCGACCTCGTCGAGCAGATGATCCGCGTCGCGGCGGGCGAGCCGCTGTCGTTTACGCAGAACGACGTGAAGCTCAACGGCTGGGCGGTGGAGAACCGGGTGTACGCGGAGGACCCGTATCGCGGGTTCCTGCCGAGCATCGGGCGGCTGAGCCGGTATGTGCCGCCGGAGGCAGAAGCGCGACAGGAGCCGATTGCCCAAGCCGAACGGGACGCGCCCTACACCCGCGTCGACGACGGCGTGCGCGAGGGCGGTGAGGTGTCGATCTTCTACGATCCGATGATCGCCAAGCTGATCACCTGGGCGCCGACGCGGCTCGAGGCGATCGACCGACAGATCGCCGCGCTCGACCGGTTCGAGATCGAGGGCGTCGGCAACAACCTCGATTTCCTGTCCGCGCTGATGCAGCACCCGCGCTTCCGCTCGGGCGCGATCACCACCGGGTTCATCGCGGAGGAATACCCGGATGGGTTCCATGGCGCGCCCGCCTCCCCCGAACTGATCCGCACGCTCGCCGCCGTTGCAGCGTTCGCCGCCACCGCCGAGGCCGACCGTGCGCGTCGAGTCGACGGGCAGCTTGGCGGACGCCTGCGCCCGCCCGCCAAGTGGGTTGTGCGTATTGGCGATCATGAGCATCAGGTGCTGATCGATCGCGATACGGTGTTGGTCGACGCCGAGCCGCTCAACCTGGCGATGGCGTACACGCCCGGCGACCGGCTGGTCACCGCGATGGTCGGCGACGGCCCGCCGCTCGGCGTCAAGCTCGCGCGCACCCGCGCCGGCTTCACGCTGACGACGCGCGGCGCGAGTCGCCATGCGCGCGTGCTCCCCGCGTACGTGGCCCCACTCGCGCGGCATATGATCGCCAAGGTGCCGCCCGACCTCGCACGTTTCCTGCTGTCGCCGATGCCCGGGTTGCTGGTCCGCCTCGACGTGGGTGAAGGCGACAAGGTAGAGGCGGGCCAGCCGCTCGCGGTCGTCGAGGCCATGAAGATGGAGAATATCCTGCGCGCCGCCAAGGCGGGCCGGGTCAAGGCGGTGGAGGCCAAGCCGGGCGACAGCCTCGCGGTGGATCAGGTCATCCTGGAGCTGGAATAAGCTGATCTTTCCATAATCGCCGCTAATGAACTTGGAGTCTTTCTCCTGCCTCCCTGCCGGGGCGGTCGGTTCAGCAGGCGTGGCGCACCGCCACCGACACTGCGAGCAGCGGCTCAAGCGCGCGACGCAGACCCGCGAGTCCCGCCGCAGGGTCGGCCACCGCGGCAGCGACCGGCCGGTCGCGCCCCTGCCGGCATTCAACCTGGCTCTGCCCACTTTCAAAGGCGGACGCTCGTTCGTCGCGACTGGCAAATGCGCGGCCCGTGACCGGTAACCCTCGCATGTCCGTTGAACCTGCTGCCGTAGTGATTGCGGCGAGAACTTACGCGCTTACGGCGTTCGAGCGCCGAAGCTGTCCTGGACCAGTTAGAAGCCGGTGACAGTGCCGCCGGCGACCGTAAGGATGAGAGGCGAACGGGGCTGGCCACCAAGCGGCCCGTTGCCTTGATCCGGGTTGCCAGCCGGCCGATGAGCGCGGCGCTGACCAGGATGTTGTCGACCTCGAACGAGGTGGGCTCGTCAACGTGCGCAGGCCGCGCAAGAACCTTGCCACCACGCCCCGTCCCGTGCTGCGCCCGATCCAGGGCCGTACGCCGTCGTCGCCCGGACCTCGAACACCAGGTTCGGCGCGAACAGGGTGGCGACCTCGTCCGGGTCGCGGCTGCCGGCGATGCCGCCGAGCAGCCGCCGCGCGATCGCCAGGTTGGGATGGTCGGCCATGCTCGCCTCCTCAGACCTGCGCCGAGCCGCCGTCGACGAACAGCTCGCTGCCGTTGACGAAGCTGCTCTCGTC
>CAXSEO010000399.1:0-3381 GCA_964235525.1 uncultured Sphingomonas sp.
CGGCGCAAGCGGAGACTGGGGGTTGCCCGGTCCGCCCGCCTCGGAAACGGGTGAGGACTCGATCGTCAGAGTGGACGCAGCGAGCGCCCGAGAGCGCGCGGGCGACGATCCGAGTTCCCGCACGGCTGTGACCGTCACGAAAAACGGCTACGATTTTCAAGTGGACACTTTGAACCGCACAACCAATGTCGATGGAGGCCTGTCACTTGAAAACGCGGCTAGATCGAGAGCCAATCAGAAGCAGGCTGGTGGGACCGATCGCTTGCCTTCTGATGATGGCGGCCACTTCATCGCCGCCCGGTTCAACGGGCCCAATAACTCGTTTAACTCCTTCGCCCAAGACGCTATCTTCAACCGCGGCGCTTACCGCGCGCTCGAAGACTCCTGGGCAAAGAACGTTAAGGAGGGCAAGTCGGTGTTCGTCGACATCAGCGCTCACTACCCCGGCACATCAACCCGACCAGACTCGCTCGCGGTCAATTGGACCGTTGACGGACAGACAAGGCGCCGAGAGTTCGGCAACTCCAAGAAAGGCCGGTAACATGGCATCTAACAAGTTCGACCTGCTTGGGCCGGCATTGGCCGATATCGGAAAAGAAGCGATGCACGTCGTCGGCGGAGCGCCCGACAGCGTACTCGTCTATGCCGAGATCGGCAACGGTTGGGTGGAGCCCAGCCTCTTCAAGGACGAGGGAGCATCGGTGCGCTACGTCGATTTGGGTGCTTCGACGCTTGGCACTTCCATTACTGACGCATGGTGCATCGAGCCTGCCGACAAGCGCTGGACGGCGATGCGCTATACCATCGATCAAGGCAAGTTCCACGCTTCCTTCGACTTCGACGATCTGGAGCACTCTGAAGAGGACACCCTGGATCGACGAACCCGCGCCGTTCGCGCCCGCTTCGGCGACAAACCGATCGTGTATCCGCCCCTGTCGTCCCGCGCGACGCGACTGTCGCCGCCTTCCTGACGCCCGATCGCGCCGCGTCCGCTTACCGGCTTCGTTGCGAGTGCTGGGTAAGCGGCCCATATACTTCCTATGCCGATCGCCATCCGCACCACACTTGCCGAGCCCGAGACCGGCGCCGATTTCGTCCCTCACCGCCCCAATCGCCCGCCCAAGGCCGAAGGCGGGCGCGCGTTCAAGCTGGTCAGCGAATATACCCCCTCGGGCGACCAGCCGACCGCGATCGCCGAGCTCGTCGCCTCCGCGCGCGCGGGCGAGAAGGACCAGGTGCTGCTCGGCGTCACCGGATCGGGCAAGACGTTCACGATGGCCAAGGTGATCGAGGCGCTGCAACGCCCCGCGCTGATCCTCGCGCCCAACAAGATCCTCGCCGCGCAGCTCTACGGCGAGTTCAAGAGTTTCTTCCCCGAGAACGCGGTCGAGTATTTCGTCAGCTATTACGATTACTATCAGCCCGAAGCGTACGTTCCCCGCTCCGACACCTACATCGAGAAGGAATCCTCGGTGAATGAGTCGATCGACCGGATGCGGCATTCCGCGACCCGGTCGCTGCTCGAGCGCGACGACGTCATCATCGTCGCCTCGGTCTCGTGCCTCTACGGCATCGGCTCGGTCGAGACGTACAGCGCGATGATCTTCGACCTGAAGAAGGGCCAGTCGGTCGACCAGCGCGAGATCGTCCGCAAGCTGGTCGCGCTGCAATACAAGCGCAACGACGCGGCGTTCTCGCGCGGCAACTTCCGCGTCAAGGGCGACACGCTGGAGGTGTTCCCCTCGCATTATGAGGACAGCGCGTGGCGGGTGTCGTTCTTTGGCGACGAGATCGAGGAGATCGTCGAGTTCGACCCGCTCACCGGCAAGAAGAACGCGACGCTGAACACTGTCCGCATCTACGCCAACTCGCATTACGTCACGCCCGGGCCGACGATGAAACAGGCCAGCGAGGCGATCCGCCACGAGCTTGCCGAGCGGCTCAAGGAGCTGGAGGCGGAGGGCAAGCTGCTCGAGCATCAGCGGCTGGAGCAGCGCACCAATTTCGATCTCGAGATGATCACCGCCACCGGCAGCTGCAACGGCATTGAGAACTACAGTCGCTTCCTGACCGGCCGCCTCCCGGGCGAGCCGCCGCCGACGCTGTTCGAGTATCTGCCCGAGAACGCGCTGCTATTCGTCGACGAATCGCATCAGACGGTGCCGCAGGTCGGCGCGATGGCGCGCGGTGACCACCGCCGCAAGATCACGCTGGCCGAGTACGGCTTCCGCCTGCCGAGCTGCATCGACAACCGCCCGCTTCGCTTCAACGAATGGGACGCGATGCGCCCGCAGACGGTGTCCGTCTCCGCCACGCCAGGCCATTGGGAGATGGAGCAGACCGGCGGCGTGTTCTCCGAACAGGTGATCCGCCCCACCGGATTGATCGACCCACCGATCGAGATCAAGCCGGTCGAGGAGCAGGTGCAGGACCTGATCGTCGAGGCGCGGCTGACCGCCGAGCGCGGCTATCGCACGCTGGTCACCACGCTGACCAAGCGGATGGCGGAGGACCTCACCGAATATATGCACGAGGCGGGCATCCGCGTCCGCTACATGCATTCGGACGTCGAGACGCTGGAGCGGATCGAGCTGATCCGTGATCTCCGGCTCGGGGTGTACGACGTGCTGATCGGCATCAACCTGCTGCGTGAGGGTCTCGACATCCCCGAATGCGGGTTGGTCGCGATTCTCGACGCGGACAAGGAGGGTTTCCTGCGCTCGGAGACGTCGCTGATCCAGACGATCGGCCGCGCCGCGCGCAACGTCGACGGGCGCGTGATCCTGTACGCCGACCGGATCACCGGCTCGATGGACCGGGCGATGAACGAGACCTCGCGCCGCCGCGAGAAGCAGGCGCAATACAACCTCGAACACGGGATCACGCCGACCACGATCCGTCGCAACATCGGCGACATCATCGCGCATGTCGCCAGCAAGGATCAGGTCACGGTCGAGATCGACGAGGACCGCCCGCACATGGTCGGCCACAATCTGCGCGGGTATATCGAGGAACTCGAGAAGCAGATGCGGAAAGCGGCGTCCGACCTCGAGTTCGAGGAAGCGGGCCGGTTGCGCGACGAGGTCCGCAACCTTGAGCAAGAAGAACTCGGCCTGCCGGTCGAGCAGCAGAAAGCGCCGCTGATGGGTCGTAGCAACGAGGGCAAGCCGGGCACCCGCAAGGGCCGGTTCGGGCGCGAGCAGAAGATGCGGATGGGGGGACGGCGCTCGCGTTGAGGCTTCTAATTGCGACACGACCCCCCCTAATCGAAGCGGCGCTTACCTGAAATAGTTCAGGTTACTCGCTGCTGACCATCTCGGTACAAGCGGGCTCAGAGGAGCCACCAATGATCCGCAACATCTCCGATCGAGAAACCGCGCT
>CAXSEO010000400.1:0-3374 GCA_964235525.1 uncultured Sphingomonas sp.
ATGCGATGTTCGGCCACGACACTTCGCGCGCGCTCGACCCGCAACTCCATACCCATGTGGTCGTCGCCAACATGACCCGCATGCCCGACGGCAAGTGGCAGGCGCTCCACAATGGACAGCTGTGGCGCAACAACACCGTGCTGGGATCGATCTACCACGCCGCGCTCCGAAAGGAACTCGAGACGCTCGGCTATCAGATCGACACGCCCAGCAAGCATGGGACGTTCGAGGTGAAGGGCATCACCCGTGACCAGATCGAGAGCCTGTCGGTTCGCAGGCAGGACATCCTCGCCAAGGGGCGGGAGATCGCGGCCAGAACGCCGCAGGCGCTGCGGGCGATCACCATGCGAACCCGCGATCCCAAGGTCGCGGTGCAGGACCGCGCCGCGCTGATCGAGGTTTGGCGGGACAAGGCGGTCGCGCTCGGGTTCGACGGACCGCGCCTCGTTCAACAAGCCAGCGATCGAGCGGCGCGCGGCGACACGTCGCTCGGTCGCGGCACCGAAGTAATCGGCCGCGCGGTCGCACAGGTACGCGAGCTGATGGGCGCGAAGAAGGACCCGCTGGTGGATGGCTGGTTCTCCCGCGCCGGGCAGAGCGCGGAGGCGGTGCGCGCACAGTACGCGGTCGCGTCAGGGGTGCGGATGCTTTCCGAGCGCGAGGCCGCATTCGGAACACACCAGCTGACCAAGACCGCGCTCGATCTCAACCTGCCCGGAGTCGACGTTGCTTCGGTCGAGGCAAGGGTCGAGAAGCTCGTCGCGCGCGGCGACTTGGTGCCGGGTGTCGCCCGCGACGACGGGACCCGGACCATGCTCACGACCCCGCGCGCGCTCGCGGTTGAGAACGCGATCCTCGCCGCGGTCGAACGCGGCGAAGGACGCGGTCAGGCGCTTGCTGATCCCGCAGACGCGCAGGCGCGACTGGAGATCGCGGCGGGGGATCGGACGCTCAACGCCGGGCAAGCAGCGGCTGCGGCGCTGATCGTGGCGTCGAGCGACCGCATCGTGACCGTCCAGGGCGTCGCCGGCGCGGGTAAGTCGACCATGCTCTCCGCCGTGGCATCGATCGCGCGAAAAGAGCGCGTTCATGCAATCGGGCTCGCGTTCCAGAACAAAATGGTGACCGACCTGCGCGAAAGCACCGGCCTGCCGTCAATGACGGTGCACGCGCTTCTCTACGAGGTCGACAAGCGTCTTGCCGAACCCGGCGGGTTGGGGGTGGCACGGAAGGAATGGTCGGGATCCTATTGGCTTCTCGACGAAGCATCGATGGTGTCGAACGAGCAGATGCTGTCGCTGGCGCGCGCGGCCGAGAAGCTCGGGGTGGGGCGCCTCGCAATCGTCGGCGATCGTCAGCAGCTCGCTGCGATCGACGCGGGCAAGTCGTTCGCGCTGATGCAGGAGGGCGGCGCGCCGCTGGCGCGGATGGACGAGAATTTGCGCCAGCGTACCGACAAGCTCCGGCTCATCGCTGCGCTCGCCAACCGCGGCGAAGCGGGCCACGCGCTCCGCGCGCTGGGCGACAAGGTGATCGAGGCACCCGATGCGGACATGGCGGGGCAGGGCGCCCAGGGGCGGGGCCGGTTCGCAGCCGCGGCCGCGATGTGGTTGGGGCTCGACGCGACCGGGCGGGACGACACTCAGTTGTTTACCAGCGGGCGCGAACTCCGCGCGGAACTGAACCATGCCATCCAGGATGGCCTTCGAGCGGAAGGGACACTGGGCGGCGCGGGGCACGAACTTACGGTCCTCGAACGCGTGAACACCACCCGGGAGGAGCTGCGCCATGTGCAGACCTACCGGCCTGGCCAGCTGCTCGAGATACGGGGGCGGGTAACGGCGCTAGGGCTGGAACGCGGCACCCATAAGGTGACCGGCGTGGACAAGACACATGTGGAGATCAGCGCAAATGGCAAGCGGGTCAGGTTCAGGCCGGACCGGCTGCCGACCAGCCAGAAGGAGCTGGGGAAGCTGGGGCTGGTTGTCGAAAACCGGCTCGAACTTCATGAAGGTGACAAGATCCGCTGGACAGCCAACGACAAGAAGCGGGGTCTCGACAACTCCGCGCTGGGGCGCGTGCTCGCGATCGAGCAAGGGGGGATCACCGTCGAACGCGCTGACGGCACCGCCACCCTGCTCAAGCACGACGACCCGATGCTGCGGCGGCTCGACCTCGCCTACGCGCTCAACATGCACATGGCGCAGGGGATCACCGCCGACCGCGGCATCGTCGTGATGGGCGCGGGCGAGCGCCAGCTGACCACTCAGCGGCTGTTCAACGTCGCCGTGACCCGCGTCCGAGACGAGCTCACCGTCGTCACCGACGACAAGGAACGGCTCGGCCGACAGCTCGACGCGAACCCGGGAAACAAGACTTCCGCCCTGGAGGAAACCGGTCGACTGACCGTCGACCAGGCACGCGAACGCGGTGCGGCGATGAAGGATTTCACGGGCCGGCCAAACGATCCGCAGACCATGCTCGCGGAACGCACGGCCACGTTGGCGCGCGACGCCGCCTTTAACAAACTGGCGAGCGAGCTGCTTAGCCAAGGCGCGCTGCCGATCTCCGAGCCCATGCCGGTTCCCGAACGCCATAGGGGATTATCGTTGTGATGGTCATCAATCCGGGTCCCGGTCATGGGCCATCGCCTATCAGCCTTCGCCATATGCCAGTAGCTGGACTCCCACCGCGACGGTCGAACCTGCTGTCCTGGGGTCTCGTAATCGCCGTGGCCGTGAGTGCGCCGATCGCGACCATCACGCTCCTGTTCGGGCATGGCAATTGGTCCCAGGCCCAGGGTCGCCAGCATCGTGCATGTGAGCAAGGTCGAGGGCTTGCCGAACGCGGCCGACACTCCGGGCGCGGTCGACGATCGGGTCGAGCAGGCAAATATCGCCAGCACCATCTGCGTCCCCGGCTACGCTCGGTCGGTCAGGCCACCTTACGCGCTTACTGGCCCATTGAAGCGCGCGGCCATGAAGCGCAGCCGTCCGCACGAGCGGTTCAGCGAGTACGAACTAGACCACCTAATTCCGCTGTCGTTGGGCGGGGCCCCGCTGTCAGCGGCCAATCTATGGCTGGAACCCCGCTACGGCGAGTGGAACGCCAACCGCAAGGACGCGCTCGAGTTCGTGCTCTGGAGACTCGTCTGCGCGAATCAGCTGCGACTCGACACAGCCCAGCAGGCGATCGCAACCGACTGGGTCGCTGCCTACCGCACGTATGCGACAGCCGGTAACCTGGCACGGTTCCACCACGCAGGCGGAGAGTTCGACTAACTTTCTGAAAAAGTGCACGAGGGAGTGTCAAACACAAGTGCGATCGGGCTCCTGTCGCGAGATGACACCGCGCAGCGGACCGCCACGGCAAGC
>CAXSEO010000401.1:0-3371 GCA_964235525.1 uncultured Sphingomonas sp.
CGCGCCGGCGTTGAGCCCGGACTCAAGCTTCGCCTGGCCGAGCAGATAGCTAAAATCGACCCCCGTCGCGCGCGCCGCCGTGGCGATCGCGGACTGGACCGTGCCACTGCCGCCGAGAACCGAACTGACCGTCATGGATGAGGATCAGCAAGGAGCGTGCCATCCGGCGCTAGGCGTAGGCCGCGACGACCCCGCGCCGATACGCGTTGCCGCCCTCGCCGGTCAGCATCTGCAGGCGGCGGCGGACATTTGCCGCCTGGAGGTTGACGTAGATGCGGCAGGTCTCGTTCAAGCGGTTCGCCTCGTCGGCGAGCTCACGCAGCTCGGGGCCGGCGGGGCCGTCGCCCAGCACGCGGACCTCCTCGATCGCGCGCAGCTTGCCGTCGGTCGCGCGCTCTAGGCCCGCCACGTCGTTCGCCTTGAGCGCCGCGATCTCGGCGTGGAGCGCGTCGATGCAGCGGATCAGCGCGTCACGCCTGGTCATCGGACATCCATTCGTAGCGATAGGCCATCAGTCGGTCCGCGATCGTCGCGGGCAGGATGGGAAAAGTGCCGTTGGCCAGCGCCGCCTTGATCCGCGCGACGCGATCGCCGTCGACCGGGGCCGAGGCGGCGACCGAGCGGGCAAGCGCGGCGAGCTGCGGCGCGCTCTCCTGCGGTCGCTGCGTGGCAACGGGGGCCGGCGCGGGCGTCGGCGCGGCGCGCGTGACGGGGGCGATCTGGTCGCTCGCTCCTGTCGCCCTGATCCCGTCCACCATGTCCGCCCCCTTTGTGCCGACTTGCTCAAGGGCATAAACGGCGGGAGCTACGCAAGGTTTAGCGGAAAATGTTACCAGCCCGGCAAGGTCGCGCGGCCGCTCTCGACCGCGACCGCCTGTACGGGCCCCTTTGCGTCGTCAACCTTGATCGCGAGCCGGGCGCCCGGGGCGGCGTCGGCGAGCGCTATCCCCGCGCGGGTGACGGAAAAGCCGTCGGTGCCCGCCTCGACCATCACCGGGTCGCCGCGACGGATCACCGGCGGCAGCTGAGGCGCGGGCGCAGCGACCGTGGCGAGGACGACGGCGGGTGCGGCGCGCGCGATCGGCACGAAGATGCGCCATGCCGGGCCGGAACAGGTCACCACCACCGCGTCATGCGTCTCCGACCGCCAGGCGAGCGCGACCGTCGAACAGGCGGCGAGCTTCAATCGCGGGTCGACGGGCGTGCGCGCGCCGCCTTCCGCGCCGACCGGTCGCTCGGTGAACCCCGCCACCGCGCGGTCGAGCGCGGCGGTGTCCTGAAACGGCTGCGCGACGGCGGGGGCCGTGACCGCGAGCGTGAGGAGAGCGAGCATTTTCATGGGCGGGGTCCTGTGAAGCCGAGCGTGACGATCGCGGCGCGACGGCCGGGTCGGGCTGAGCCGGTGATGCTGAGCCGCCCGGGCGCGACGCCGGCGGCGGCGAGCGCGGCCGCGAGCGCCCGCGCCCGGTCCGAAGCCAGCACCGCGCCGCTGCCGGTGGCAGGGTCGACATCCGTGTGTGAGCCGTCGACCGTGCCGGTGACGGTCAGCACGACGCGCGGGTCGAGCGCCACCGCGCGCGCCCAGGCGATCGTCGCGGCGGGCGAGGCGGGCAACCTCGCCGACGCGGGCGCGAAGTCGAGCAAGCCCGCCGCCGCGACCGGCATCGGCGCGGGCGCGGGCGCGCTGAACCCGGAGCGCAGGCCGCTGGCGAGCGCGCGGCGGTCGAGCTGTCGCGCTTGCAGCAGCACGAAAAAGCCGACCAGCAGCAGCGCGAGATCGGCGAGCGTGATCAGCCACACCGGGCGTCCCGCCACGCGGTCGGGAAACGCGAACATCATGCCGCGCTCGCCAACGGAACGCGCCGCGCCTCGCGGGTGGCGAGCGCCAGCAGCGGCGCGGCCAGCCGGGTGCGCTCGAACGCTTCGGCGCGAGCGCGAGCCCGGAGCCGGTGCGCGACCGGCATCAGGACGAGGTTGGCGAGGAGCGCGCCGTATAAGGTCGCCAGCAATGCAACCGCCATCGCGCCGCCGATTGCGGCGGGGTCGCTCATCGCTGCGAACATGCGGACCAGGCCCACCAAGGTGCCGACCATGCCCATCGCGGGCGCGGCCTCGGCGGCCCCGGCCCACACCTCCGCGGCGGCGCAGTGCTGCTCCACCCGGGCAGCACGCGCGTGTTCGAGATCGGCGGCGACCGTGTCGGGCGCGTGTCCGTCGACGACCGCCATCACGGCGGCGGCGACGTCCCGATCGGCGATCACGCTGCGATCGAGCGCCAGCACGCCATGCCGCCGCGCGATCCGTGCCAGCGCGGCAATCTGCTGGAGCAGCGGCTCGGCGCTGAACGGCGCGCGCGACAGGGTCGCGAGCGCGCGCACCGCGCGGACAAGGTCGCGCAGGGGGGTGCGGAGGACGGTGGCGAGCATCGTTCCGCCCAGCACCAGCGCGAGCGCGAGCGGGTCGAAAAAGGCGGCGAGCGGGGGCATCGCGGGTGGCACTGCAAGGGGTGGGCCAGTTGAGCTGGGGCGACCCGCTGTGCAGGGAGCTTCCGTCACCCCGGCCTTGTGCCGGGGTTCAACGGCGTCCGCGTGCTTGCGTTACGCACGTCCGAACAACGTTGGATGCCGGAACAAGCCCGGCATGACGATCGGAATTGGCGGGAGAGGATTGAGGGCGGCCTCCGGCAACCTTGCCGCTTCCGGCAAAGCCTTGCCGCCCTTGCTTGCCGCGACAGTCCGGCCTCCCTTTCAAATCCACTTGGCACGCGCCTTGCTCAGCTTCCCGCGACACGACGCGAAGGAGCCGCCCCGGTGGCAGAGGACAGTCTTTTCGGCATTCATGCGGCGGCGCTATCGGTGCGCTCGCAGCGGATGGGGCTGCTCGCGTCCAACATTGCCAACGCCTCCACGCCCGGGTTCAAGGCGCGTGATCTTGACTTCCAATCGGCGCTGTCGTCGGCGGAAGCGGGCGGGTCGACCGATACTGCGATGCGCTATCGCACCCCCAGCGCGCCGTCGCTGGACGGGAATACGGTGGAGCTGTCTGCAGAGCAGACCGCGTTCGCGGAGAACGCGGTGCAGTATCAGACGACTTTGTCGTTCCTCAACGGGCGCATCGGCGAGATCACCCGCGCGCTGAAGGGCGAATAGGATGGGCCAGCCGCTCACCATCTTCCAGGTCGCGGGCCGCGCGATGTCGGCGCAGCTGACGCGCATGAACACCACCGCCTCCAATCTCGCCAATGCGGGGCAGGTGTCGGGAAGCGAGGCGACCGCCTATCGCGCGATGAAGCCGGTGTTCCGCACCAGTTTCGACCAGGCGTCGGGCATGTCGACCGTCGACGTCGCGCAGGTGGTCAACACCGGCGCGCC
>CAXSEO010000402.1:0-3361 GCA_964235525.1 uncultured Sphingomonas sp.
CGGCAACGCGCGGCGAGTTCTTCAAGGAATCCATGATGCTGATCATCGACGACCTACACGCCGCCGTGGACGGCAAGGAAATCCTCAAGGGCCTGTCGCTCACGGTCAACGCGGGTGAAATCCACGCGATCATGGGGCCCAACGGGGCGGGCAAGTCGACGCTCGGCTATGTGCTCGGCGGCCGGCCGGGGTACGAGGTGACCGGCGGCTCGGTGACGTTCAACGGCGAAGACCTGCTCGAGCTCGATCCGCACGCGCGGGCGGCGGCGGGGTTGTTTCTCGGCTTTCAATATCCGGTCGAAATCCCCGGCGTCAGCAACGTCCAGTTCCTGCGCGAGGCGCTCAACGCGCAGCGCGGGAGCCGCGACGAGAAGCCGCTGTCGGGTGGCGAGTTCCTGAAGCTAGCGCGCGGCGAGGCGGCGAAGCTCGGGATGGACGCGGAGATGCTTAAGCGCCCGGTCAATGTCGGCTTTTCGGGCGGTGAGAAGAAGCGCAACGAGATGGTGCAGATGGGGGTCATCGACCCCAGGCTCGCGATCCTCGACGAGACCGATAGCGGGCTCGACATCGACGCGCTCCGCATCGTCGGCGACGGCATCAACCGGATCATGCGGCGGCCCGACAAGGCGGTGCTGCTAATCACGCACTACCAGCGGCTGCTCGATTATGTGGAGCCCGACTTCGTGCATGTGCTCGCGGAGGGGCGGATTACGCGCACCGGCGGCAAGGAGCTGGCGCACGAACTGGAGCGCGAAGGCTATACGCAGGTGGCGGCATGAGCTTGCTGGAACTGCCCTCCACGCGTGAGGAGGCCTGGCGCTGGGCGGACCTCGGCGCGTTGTCGGCGGCGGCGGCGTTGGCTCCGGTGGCCGCGCCCGAGGCGGAGTTCCTCGACCTGCCGGGCGCGCGGCTGCTGTTCGTCGACGGCGTGCTTGACGAGGCGCGCAGTCGCCCTAGGCCGGTGCAACTGGTCGAGATCGCGGGCGGATCGCATATCCTCGGCCGACACGCGCGCGGGCGCGGCTGGTCGGTGCGGCTCGGCGCGGACGCGGCGGCGGAGCCGGTGCAGGTGGTGCATGTCGCGACGGGCGGGGAGAACCACTTGCCTGCCGAGATCGTCCTCGCCGACGGCTCGGCCGCGACCGTGGTGGAGACGTTCGTCGGCGCGGGCTGGGCGAACCGGGCGACGCGGATCGAGCTGGGCCGCGCGGCACGGCTGCAACGGTATGTGCGGCTGCTGCAAGGCGGCGGCTTCACCTCCTTGCGCGAGGAAGCAGAACTTGGCGCGGGTGCGAGCCTCGTCTCCGTGTTCCTCGGTGCGGGTGATGCGGGTTGCCGCATTGACGGGGCGGTGACGCTGGTGGGCGAGGGCGGCTATGCGGAGATCGGCGGCGCGCTGCTGACCCGCGACGCGCTCCGTCAGGAATGCGCGGTGCGGGTGCGCCACGCCGCGCCGAACGGGCAGTCGCACCAGCTTTGGAGAGCGGTCGCGGCGGACCGATCGACCGTGAGCCTGGCGGCGGCGGTAGAGGTGGCGCGCTACGCGCAGAAGACCGACGGCGAGCAGTCCTTGCGCGGGCTGCTGCTCCAGCGCACCGCGACGGTGAACCTCAAGCCCGAGCTGGAGATCTTCGCCGATGACGTGAAATGCGCGCACGGCGCGACGGTGGGTGAGCTCGACGCGCGCGCGCTGTTCTACATGGAGTCGCGCGGCATCCCCTGTGCGCGGGCGCAGGCGCTGCTGACGCGCGCGTTCGTGGCGGATGCGTTGGGGCGGATCGGGGAGGAAACGGTGCGAGAGGCGTTCATCGCCGACGCGGACAAGTGGCTGGAGACGGCATTGTGAGCACCCTGGTCGTCGAGCGCCCGCTCGACCTCGTGTCCGACTTCCCCGCCATCCCGCCCGGCTGGGCGTATCTCGATACCGCCGCCACCGCGCAGAAGCCGCGCGCGGTGATCGACGCGATCGCGCGCGGCTATGGCGAGACCTACGCCACCGTGCATCGCGGGGTGTACCAGCGCTCGGCCGACATGACGCTCGCCTATGAGGCGGCGCGCGCAACGGTGGCACGGTTCATCGGCGCGGCGTCGCCGAACGAGGTCGTGTTTGTGCGCGGCGCGACCGAGGCGATCAACCTGGTCGCGCAATGTTGGGCCGCCGTTCAGCTCAAGCCGGGCGACCGCCTCCTGCTGTCGATGCTGGAACACCACAGCAACATCGTGCCGTGGCAGATGGTGGCGGAGCGGGTCGGCGCGGCGATCGACGTCGCGCCGCTGACGGCGGACGGACGCATCGACCTCGACGCGGTCGAGCACATGCTCACCCCCGCACACAAGCTGGTCGCGCTGGCGCACGTGTCCAACGTGCTCGGCTCGGTGCTCGACGCAGCGCGCGCGACGCGGCTCGCGCACGCGGTCGGCGCGAAGATCCTGCTCGACGGGTGCCAGTCGGTGCCACGCCTGCCCGTCGACGTGCGCGCGATCGGCTGCGACTTCTACGTCTTCTCCGGGCACAAGCTGTACGGCCCGACCGGCATCGGCGCGCTGTGGGCGAAGGCGGAGCTGCTCGACGCGATGCCGCCATGGCAGGGCGGGGGCGCGATGATCGACCGGGTGTCCTTCCAGCGCACCACCTATGCGCCGCCGCCCGCGCGGTTCGAGGCGGGGACGCCGCACATCGTCGGCGCGCTCGGGCTGGCGGCGGCGATCGACTATGTGGAAGGCATCGGTGTCGAGCGCATCCACGCGCACGAGACCGCTTTGGTCCGCGACGCGCGCGACAAGCTGGCGCGGATCAACAGCGTGCGGCTGCTCGGGCCGGAGGACTCGGCGGGCATCGTCTCGTTCACGGTCGAAGGGGTGCATCCGCACGATGTCGGCACCATCTTGGACGAGGCGAAGGTCGCGATCCGCGCCGGGCACCATTGCGCGCAGCCGCTGATGGAGGCTCTGGGCGTGGAAGCGACCGTGCGGGCGAGTTTCGGAGTGTATAACAACGCCGACGACGTGGACGCGCTGGTGCGCGGCGTGGAACGGGTGACGAGGATTTTCGGATGAGCGAGTTCAGGGTCGAAGAGGTCGACGCGGTGCCGTCCCCGGCCAAGGTGCGGGTGGAAGACGCTCGCGCCACCTTCGAGCGCAAGCGCGATTACCTCGACGGTTTCCTGTCGCAGAAGCCCGCCGAGCTGAGCGAGGGCGAGCCGGGCGGGGCGGTGTACGAGGCGGTGATCGAGGCGCTCAAGGACATCTATGACCCCGAGATCCCGGTCAACATCTATGACCTAGGGCTGATCTACGGTGTCGAGGTCGCGGACGGCGGGCAGGTCGCGGTGGCGGTGACGCTCACCGCCCCGCATTGCGC
>CAXSEO010000403.1:0-3350 GCA_964235525.1 uncultured Sphingomonas sp.
AGGATTGCTTCCACATGACCGAAGCGGGCCCGCGCTGGTTCAGCGAACCCCCGCATTCGCTGGAGCAGCCCGTGTGAACGAGCCGGTCCCCGTCTTGGTCAACGCGGGCGGTGGCACTGCGCGGGCGGCGGGGGAGAGATTGCGCGAGCGGGTCGAAGCCGCGTTCGCGGGGGCGGGGGTGGGGATCGCGCTGGAGCTACTGAGCGGTCACGAGATTACCCGGCGGGCGCGCTATCTTGCGGGCGCGCCCACCGTCGTCGTCGGCGGCGGAGACGGCACGCTCGGCTCTGCAGCTGGCGTGCTCGCGGGGACGGAGACCGCGCTCGGCATCCTGCCGCTTGGCACGCGCAACCACCTCGCGGGCGAGCTGGGCATTCCCGCCGACCTCGCCGCCGCGGCGCGGCTGATCGGCGAGCGCCCGCTCCGCCGCATCGATCTCGCGCGTGTCAACGGGCGCGCGTTCGTCAACAACGCGTGCGTCGGTTTCTACCCGGCGATGATCCGCTTTCGCGACGTGGGCGGCGTGCCCGAGGGCGCGCGGCTGAAGAAGCTCGCCGCGATCCCCGCCGCGCTGTCGGCGCTCAAGCGGCTGCGGCACCATCGGCTGCGGCTCCAGGTCCACGGATCCGACCGCGAGGTCGTCACGCCGATGCTGTTCGTCGGCAACAACCACTACCGGCTCGAGCGCGGCCATGTCGGCGAGCGCGCGGCGTTGGACGACGGCCAACTGTCGGTGTTCGCGATCCGCGGCCGCCACCGCGTCGCGCTGCTCGGCTTCGCGGCGCGGGTGCTGCTCGGCCGCGCGGACTCGGAGCGCGATTTCGTCACCGTCGCCGACACCCCCGAGCTCCTCGTGGCGGGGCGCAGCCGCGCGGTGGCGGTGGCGATCGACGGCGAGGTCGTGCGGCTGGCGATGCCGCTCCGCTTCACCGTCGAGCCGCGCGCGCTGACCGTGGTCGCCCCCGCCGCTTGAGCGCGCCCGGCCGCTCGCCTAAGCCGCCGCCATGACCTCGACCAACGATATCCGCCGCGGCTTTCTCGACTATTTCGCGCGTCACGGGCACCAGATCGTGCCGAGCGCGCCGCTGGTGCCGCAAAACGACCCGACGCTGATGTTTGTCAACGCGGGAATGGTGCCGTTCAAGAACGTGTTCACCGGGCTGGAGACCCGCCCCTACCGCACCGCGACCTCGTCGCAGAAATGCGTCCGCGCGGGCGGCAAGCATAACGACCTGGACAATGTCGGCTATACCGCGCGGCACCATACGTTCTTCGAGATGCTCGGCAATTTCTCGTTCGGCGACTATTTCAAGGAACAGGCGATCACCCATGCCTGGACGTTGCTGACGCGCGACTGGGGACTGTCGCCCGACAAACTCACCGCCACCGTCTATCACACCGACGACGAAGCGTTCGACCTGTGGCGCAAGATCGCGGGCCTGCCCGACCACCGCATCATCCGCATCGCTACCAAGGACAATTTCTGGGCGATGGGCGAGAACGGCCCCTGTGGTCCGTGCTCCGAGATTTTCTACGATCATGGCGAGCACATCCCGGGTGGCCCGCCCGGGTCGCCCGACGAGGACGGCGATCGCTTCGTCGAGATCTGGAACCTCGTGTTCATGCAGTACGAGCAGGAGGCGAACGAGATCACCGGCTCGCTGCCGCGCCCGTCGATCGACACCGGCATGGGGCTGGAGCGCGTTGCGGCGGTGATGCAGGGCGTTACCGACAATTACGACACCGACACCTTCCGCGCGCTGATCGCCGCGTCGAGCGCGCTGACGGGGACGCGCGCGGACGGCGAATGGAAGGCGAGCCATCGAGTGATCGCCGACCACCTGCGCGCGTCGGGGTTCCTGGTCGCGGACGGGGTGCTGCCCGCGAACGAGGGGCGCGGCTATGTGCTGCGACGGATCATGCGCCGCGCGATGCGACACGCGCATCTGCTGGGGGCCAAGGAGCCGCTGATGTGGCGGCTGGTCCCCGCGCTGGTGGCGGAGATGGGCGCGGCTTACCCCGAGCTGGTCCGCGCGCAGCCGATGATCGAGGCGACGCTGGCGCAGGAGGAGACGCGTTTCCGCCAAACGCTCGACAAGGGGCTGCGGCTGCTCGACGAGGCCACGGCGTCGATGCGCGCGGGCGACACGCTGCCGGGCGAGACCGCGTTCCGGCTCTACGACACCTATGGCTTTCCGTATGATCTGACCGAGGACGCGTTGCGCGCGCAGGGTCTCCAGGTCGACCGCGCCGGGTTCGACGTCGCGATGGCGGAACAGCGCCGTGCGGCGCGCGCCGCGTGGAAGGGCTCGGGGGCGAAGGCGTCGGACGACCTCTGGTTCGACATCGTCGAGCAGCACGGCGCGACCGAGTTCACCGGCTACTTGGCCGAAAGCGGGGAGGGGGAGGTGGTCGCGCTGGTCCGCGACGGCGCGGGGGTGGATGGTGCGATGGCGGGCGACACCGTCGCGATCATCGTTAACCAGACGCCCTTCTACGCCGAGAGCGGCGGGCAGGTCGGCGACACCGGCGAGATCACCTCCGACGGCGGCCTGCGCGCGCGCGTGTCGGACACATCGAAACAGCTCGGGCGGCTGTTCGTCCACCACGCGATGCTCGAGGCGGGCGAGGTGTGCGTCGGCGACGCGGTGAAGCTCCGCATCGACACCGCCCGGCGCGACCAGATCCGCGCAAACCACTCCGCCACCCACCTGCTCCACGCCGCGTTGCGAGGACGGTTGGGTAAGCATGTCGCACAGAAAGGCTCGCTGGTCGCGCCCGACCGGCTCCGCTTCGACGTGTCGCACCCGGTCGCGATGACCCCCGCCGAGCTCGCCGAGGTCGAGACGGCGGTCAACGCGCAGGTTCGCGCCAATACCCCCGTCACCACCCGGCTGATGACCCCCGACGAGGCGATCGCCGAGGGCGCGATGGCGCTGTTCGGGGAGAAGTACGGCGATGAGGTGCGGGTCGTCTCGATGGGGACGGATGGCGGCCGTTACTCGGTCGAGCTGTGCGGCGGGACTCACGTCGGCGCGCTGGGCGACATCGGGCTGTTCAAGCTGGTCGGCGAGAGCGCGGTAGGCTCGGGCGTCCGCCGGGTCGAGGCGCTGACCGGCGAGGCGGCGCGCGCGTACCTGACCGGGCGCGACAACAAGCTGCGCGAGGCGGCGGCGGCGCTCAAGGCGTCACCCGACGAGGTGCCAGCGCGCGTCGCGTCGCTGATCGAGGACCGGCGGCGACTCGAGCGCGAGCTGGCCGAGGCAAAGCGCGCACTGGCGATGGGCGGCGGCGCTGGCGATGCGCCCGGACCGGAGCAGGTCGGCGACGTGGCGTTCATCGGCCAGGTC
>CAXSEO010000404.1:0-3341 GCA_964235525.1 uncultured Sphingomonas sp.
ATCCCGAGAAGCGGTCGCATCGGACGATCGGCGGACTGTTCGTCATCGCCTGCAACGCGATCGAGAGCCCGAAAATCCTGCTGATGTCGCGAGACGAGCGGAACGTACGCGGCATCGCCAACAGCTCCGACCAGGTCGGGCGCAACATGATGGATCAGCCCAAGCTGAACGCCGAAATCACCCTGCGCGAGCCGGTCTGGACCGGGGTCGGGCCGATCCAACAGGGCAGCATCATGGAAACATCGCAGGGCAGCTTCCGCAGCAAGCACGCGGGCGCACTGTTCCGGTTCAACAATGCGGGGCGTAGCCAGATCGGTGCGATCGCGGCGTTGAAGACCGGCCTGGTCGGTCGCGCGCTCGACGCGGAGATTCGCCGCCAGGCGGCCTGCACGGGCGAGATCTCGATCGAGCACGAAACGCTCGCCAATCCGGATAACCGGCTGACGTTGTCGGACAAGAAGGATTGGCTCGGGCTGCCCAAGCCCAACATCTACTATGACGTCGGCGAGTACACGCGCACTTCCGCCGAAACCTACACCGGGCCGATTGCGCGGCAACTCGGCCGTGCGATGGGTGCGACCGCCGTGACCATATCGACGAAATTCACCGCGAGCGATCATATGATGGGCTCGATGATCATGGGGCGCGATCCCGCCAGCTCGGTCGTCGATGTCGATTGCCGGGCGCACGATCATCCGAACCTGTTCCTGCCGGGTGGTGGCGCGATCCCGGCGGGGGCATCGGGCAACAGCACGCTGACGATGGCCGCGCTGGCGCTCAAGGCGGCGGACGCGATGGTCGCCCAATTGGCGCACCAGGCGGCATGATCTGGGGGACACGCCGTTGGGGCTGGTCATTTGCCCTCGCGGTGGCGCTCGGCCTCGGCGTCGCGGCGACCCCTGTCGCTCCCGCGCCGCCGGCGTCGCCCGATCTGGTGAACCGCGGGCGATACCTGGCGACGGCGGCGGACTGCACCGCATGTCATACCGTCGCGCACGGCAAGCCGTTCGCGGGCGGTTCCCCGATCGTGTCGCCGGTCGGCGTGATCTATTCCAGCAACATCACTCCGTCGAAGACAGCAGGCATCGGGAGATACTCCGAAGCGGACTTCGCGCGCCTGCTTCGCATGGGCATCCGCGCCGACGGCGGGCATGTGTACCCGGCGATGCCCTATACCGCCTATACCGGGCTGTCGGACGCGGATGTCGCCGCTCTCTATGCTTATTTCATGCGCGGCGTTGCCCCTGTCGATGTCGTTCCGTCCCAGACCAAGCTGCCATTCCCCTTCAACCTGCGCGTTTCCATGGCCGCCTGGAACCTCCTGTTCCTGCGCGATCGTCGCGCCCAGCCCGATCCGGCGCATAGCGCGAGCTGGAACCGGGGGGCCTACCTGGTCGGCTCGCTCGAGCATTGCAGTATGTGCCATACGCCGCGCAATTTCCTGATGGCGGAAAAGAGCTCGCGGCCCTTCGCCGGCGGCTCGCTGGGCATGTGGTACGCCCCCAACATCACCTCCGACGCGAACGGCGGCATCGGCACCTGGAGCCGCGCGGATCTGCTGCGATTCCTGCGGTCAGGCGCGACCGCGCACGCACAGGCCAGCGGCGGCATGGGAGAGGCGGTCAGCGACAGCCTGCAACATCTGTCCGATGCCGATCTCGGCGCGATCGCCACCTATGTGAAGTCGATCGCACCGATCGCGGACCCCGCGCAGACCCGCCCGCGAACCGCGATGGGTGGGCCGGCGCACTTCGAACAGGCGCTGCGCGGCGCGCCGATGACCACCGACGCCGCCGGAGCACCGGACGGCGCGCGGCTGTTCAGCGGCAATTGCGCGACCTGTCACGGCCCGACCGGCGCGGGATCGCGTGACGGCGTGTTCCCGTCCCTGTTCCACAACAGCGTCACCGGCGCCGCGCGACCGGACAACCTTATCGCGACCATCCTGACCGGTGTGCAGCGCAACGCGGCGGGCCAGCACGCCTTCATGCCCGCGTTCGGTACGGGGTCGCATGTGCAGTCACTGACCGACGCGCAGATCGCGGCGCTGAGCGAGTATGTGATGACCAGCCTTGGAGGGCATCAGATGCACGTCACCGCCGCCGACGTCGCCACGCGCCGCGCCGGTGGTCCCACTGCAGCGTTGGTAATCGCGGTCCGGTGGGGAATACCGATCGTGGCGGTCATTCTGGTCGCGCTGAGCGTGTTCTTTCTCCGGCGTCGGTTCCGCCGCGCGCGCCTGCTAGCTAGGTGAGTGCGCTTCGCCGCCTGGCACTCGTAGCCCTGCTGTTACCCTCGGCAGTTCACGGGCAGTCGATCAACCCCTTCAAGTCCGCGCAGCGCGAGGGAACCTCGCCCTCTCCCGCTCAGCTCGACACGGTCGAGCAGCATGGCCTGACGGAGGATTGGGCACCGCGCGTCCGTTTGGCCGACGAAGGCGTCGTGTTCGACGCGAACTTCGTCATCCAGGCGTCGGCGAATGAACGCGGTTATCGCGGCAGCGGTGCGGCCTATACGCAGCAGATCGACCTCGGCGCGACACTCGACCGGGCCAAGCTCGGAATCACGCCCGGAACGATCCGGATCGCGTTCTCCGACCGGACCGGCCGCACCATCCAGGACCGCACCGGCGCGTACTTCGCGGACCAGAACTTCTATGGTCAAGGGCAGAACGCCCGCTTGAGCGAGATCTCCTACGAGCGTTTTCTTGCCGGCAAGACGGTCAGTCTCAAAGGTGGTTTCTACTCCATGGGCAACGACTTTGCCGGGCTGCCTTATACCTGTACCTTCAACAACAACGCTCATTGTGGTCACCCGCTCAGTCTGTCCCTGAACAGTGGTTGGCAAGACTCGCCAACTGGTGCCTGGGGTGGGCGTATCAAATTGCAGCCTACCTCCAGACTTTATGTCCAGGTTGGCGTGTACGACGTGACGCCCGATCGTAAGCTTCCAGGCGACGGCTTCGAGCTTGGCTTCCCGCACACGACCGGCGTGATCGCGCCGTTTGAGATCGGTTACATCACCGGCACAACCGCACGGGACTATCCGGGCACCTTCAAGTTCGGCGTCTACTACGATAGCTCGCGCGTGCCGGACATCGCGATCCCGGGCCGTCGCGACACCGGGCGCTGCGGTATCTACCTTGAAGCCGCGAAACAGGTGTGGAAAGTGCGGCCGGACGCGGTTCAGGGTTTGGGGGTGTTCGGCGTTGCGACCCTGAACGAGAAAGCGACCTCGCTCTTCCGCACCTATTACGAAGCAGGCTTCAGTTTCCGGGGACCGCTGGCGCGTCGCGGCGACGACATCCTCAGCTTCGGCTGGGCGCTCGGCGACATCAACGA
>CAXSEO010000405.1:0-3328 GCA_964235525.1 uncultured Sphingomonas sp.
GCGGACGTGCTCGACCTCGGCTGTTTCGACGGCGAGTTCTCCTCCCCAACGGGCTCGCGACTCGCGCGCATGGACGCTGGGGCTGGCTTTGCTCGACGCGCGGGCGGCGTGCAGGCGGACGAGGATCGCCTGCCGTTCGCGGATGCGAGCTTCGATCTGGTGGTGTCGGCGGGGGTGCTCGACCAGGTCAATGATCTGCCCGGCGCGCTGACGCTGGTCCGCCGGGTGTTGCGCCCCGACGGGCTGTTCCTCGGTGCGTTTCTGGGCGCGGGCAGCCTGTCGACCCTGCGCGCGGTGCTGCTCGAGGCCGAAGGCGACCGGCCCGCCGCCCGGCTCCACCCGCAAGTGGACGTGCGCTCGGCGGGCGATCTGTTGATGCGCGCCGGGCTGACGCTGCCGGTGGCGGACGTCGAGACGCTCACCGTCCGGTACGCCGGCCTCGGCAAGCTGCTCTCCGATCTGCGCGGGATGGCGGGGACGAGCCTGCTCGCCGGGCGCGCCCCGCTCCGGCGCGACACGCTCGCGCGCGCGGCGGAGCTGTTCGCTGCGCGCGCCGATCCTGACGGGCGCACCGCCGAGCGGTTCGTGATCGTGTTCCTGACCGGATGGGCACCATCGCCCACGCAGCCCGCGCCCGCCCGTCGCGGCAGCGCTGCCACATCGCTTGCCGAGGCGCTCAAGCGAAGGAGCTAGGTGATCACCCAGTCCTCGCCCTGGCGCGCGGCGAGCACGCGTACGATCGCATCGAACAGCGAGTCCATCGCCACCGGCTTGAACAACACCTCGTCCGCACCCGCGGCCAGACAACGATCGCGCAGGTCGACCGCCGTGTCCGCGGTCACCACCACCAGCGGCAGCGTCGCCTTGGCGTCCGTCCGCGCGCGGACGCGCTTGATCACATCGAACCCGTCCATCCCCGGCATGCGTAGATCGAGCAGAATGATATGATAAGCGTTGGCCTCGATCAGCTCGAGCCCCTGCTCGCCGCTGTCCGCTTCCGTCATCGCGATGCCGCCGACTTCCAGCATGTCGCGAACCACGCGACGGTTCATGCGATCGTCCTCGATGAAGAGGATGTTCACACCCCGTCGCCCGGGAGCGCGGCTGCGATTGCATCGACATGATCCATAACGGACGCTTTAGTCGCTATGCCGCGCGCGACACAAGAGCCGTGTCCAAATGATTTATGTTACCGAATAATTGCAGAACGAGTAACGGTTTGGCAATCAGTTTGCGGATCAGGTGGCCTGCGGCCACGCGTTGCCCGATCTCGTCGGCCTGGCTTGCGACCGGCGTCCAGAGTAGCGATACCGGAATGTCCAGCGGCCTCGCCGCGTCAAGCAGGCGGTCAAGCCCCGCGAGCAGTTCGAAATCGACTCCCAGCGTCCGGTCGTCAGCGAGCACCCGCGCCACCTCGCCGCGCTCGATCCGTGCGACCGCTTCGGCCGCCGACCCGGCAAAGGCCAGCGCCGGGACGTGTGGCGCCAGCAACACGCGATAGCTCGCCCGCGCGACCGGGTGGGCCTCGACCACCAGAAACACCGGTGCGGCCCTGGCGGTTTCGGCCGGTGCCGCCTCGTGCAGCGTCAGGTCCAGCGTGAAGGTCGAGCCGCGTCCGGGCTCGCTCGTCAGCGCGACGTCGCCGCCCATCGCGCGCGCGAGCTGACGGCAGATCGCCAGTCCCAGCCCCGTCCCCCCGAACCGCCGCGTCGTGCTCGCATCAGCCTGCCGAAAGGACTCGAAGACCAGCGCCTGCTGGTCGCGGGCGATCCCACGCCGGTGTCGCTGACCATGATCCGGTAGCGAGGGTCAAGGATATCATCCACCAGCGAGCGCATCGTCTCGATTGCCGGGCCAAGTTTGCCCAATCGCGCTTCAGCGCAACGGCTGACGCCGCCCCTTGGGGTCCTTCACTGGCGGCAGTGTTTCCCAGCCGCCGCCCAGCGCCTTGAACAGCGCCGCCGTCGTCTGGCGCAGCTGCGCGTCGCTCCCCGCCACCTGCTCGCGCGCGGTCAGCACGTCCGTCTCCGCCTGCAGCAATGGCGACTGGGTCGCCAGCCCGGTGCGGTATTGCGCCTCGACCGCGTGCACCGTCTCGAGCGAATCGGCTACCGCGCGGCGCAGCGCCGCATTGCGACGCCGCTCGGCATCCAGCTGTGCGAGCGGGTCCTCGACATCGCGCAACGCCCCCAGCACGGTTGACTGATAGGTCACATAGGCCTGTTCGCGGTCTTCACGGCGCTGGCCGACCGTCGCGCGGCGGCGGCCCCAGTCGATGATCGGGAACATCGCCGCCGCCGTCGCCACCGTCTGCTTGCTGTCGACCGAGAACAGATTGCCGAGCCCGGTGGAGATGAGCTGCGCGGTGCCGGTGAGCGAAAGTTTTGGGTAAAGGTCCGATACCGCCACTCCCACCCCCGCCGTCGCCGCCGCGAGCTGACGCTCCGCCGCGCGCACGTCCGCGCGACGGCGGAGCAGGTCGGAGGGTAGCCCGGCGGGGACCACCGGCGCGGGGCCGAGCGCCGGGGCGGGCGCGGACAGCTCGGCAATGAGTGACTCGGGGGCTTGGCCGAGCAGGATGCCAAGCGAATGGATGCGGAGTGACACGTCCGCGCGGATCGGCTCGAGTCGCGCTTCGGTCGAGGTCAGCGACGCGCGTTGGCGGGTGACGTCGATTTGCGGAGTCAGCCCGACCCGCGCCTGGTTGCCCGCGATCTCCAGGTTGCGCCTTTGCCGCGCAAGCTCGTCATTGACGACCGCGATCTGGTCCTGATCCAGCCGCAGCGCGAAATACGCCTGCGCGACCTCGGCGGCCAAGGTCACCGCCGCGTCGCGACGGTTCCATTCGGCGGCTTCCGCCTGTGCGCGCGCCTGTTCACGCTGTCGCCGCGCGCCGCCGAACAGGTCGAGTTCCCAGCTGGCGTCGAACCCGACCGCGAACGTGGTGATCCCGCTCCCGGGCAGCGCGATGCCGGTACTCGCCGCCGAACCGCTCGATCCCGAGCCGCTGCCCGACGAGCCGCCGCCGAACTGCCGCGCCAAGGTGGCGAAGCCGGCGTTCTTGCTGAAGTCGATACGGCTGACATTCGGGTCGAAGTTGAGCTGCGGCTTGTCCGCCGCGCCCGCGATGATCTCGCCATAGCGCGCCTGGCGAACGCGGCTGGCGGCGGTGCGGATGTCGGGATTGTCGACCAGCGCGCGTTCGACCAGGCGATCGAGCTCGGGGTCGCCGAACGCTGCCCACCAATGCGCGGGGTCGATCGCCTGCCCGGGCGGAACCGCTGCCTGCGGCTCCACGAATGTGCCCGGCACGGACGGGTCGGCGCGG
>CAXSEO010000406.1:0-3307 GCA_964235525.1 uncultured Sphingomonas sp.
CCGCGCGCTGCCTGAGCGCGGCGACGCGCGCGTGGCGGGCGGCGCTGCGCAACCCGCAGGTGTTCGCGGCGGAGAGCTTCACCGGCAGCGGCAGTTATGGCGACACTCACCTCGCCGACGAGTTCTACTGGGCCGCGGCCGAGCTGTACGCGACCACCGGCAGCCCCGACCTGCTTGCCGCGCTGCGCGCCATGCCGCTCTACGCTGCGCCCGTCGCCGGAGAACCGAGCTGGGGCAACGTCGCCGCGCTCGGCACGGTCACGCTGGCGACCGCGCCCGGCGTCGCGCCGGCGGAGCAGGCGGCCGCGCGCGCCAGGCTGGTGGCCGTCGCCGACCGTTTCCTGGCGGAAGAAACGCGATCGGGGTATCGCATCCCGTTCGCGACCTTGGCTTACCCCTGGGGATCGAACGGTAACATCCTCAACCGCGCGATTATCCTCGCGCTCGCCGCGCGGTTCACCGGCGATGCTCGATACCGCGACGCCGTGGTCGATGCCGCCGATTACGTGCTGGGGCGCAATCCGCTCGACCAGAGCTATGTTTCCGGTTTCGGCTGGAACCCGATGCGGCATCCGCATCACCGTTTCTGGGCGCACCAGTTCGACCCCAGCCTCCCCGGGCCGCCCCCCGGCGTCCTCGGCGGCGGCGCGAACAACACCGTCTGGCCCGACGAGGTCGCGCGGTCGCTGAAGGGCCGATGCGCCCCGCAACGCTGCTGGACCGATGATTCGCGCGGCTACGCGATGAACGAGGTGGCGATCAACTGGAACGCGCCGCTGCTCTGGGTGACGAGCTATCTCGACCTGAGCGAGCGGCGCTGAGTCAGTTCCGCTGCAGCATCCCCAGCAGGAACGCGCGGATGCGCTCCGTGCGCGCGGGGCTGCGCGCACCCAGCACACCGCGGGCGGCTTCGGGCAGGTGATCCGCCGCTTCTCCCGCGTCATCGCCGAACACGAGATGGTCGAACCAGCTCCGCCACGCCGCCTTCTGCGCGGGTGGCAGGTCGCGAACCGCCTCGATCGCGTGGACGAGCGCGAGGAACGCCGCCCCCGACTCATGCCCCCACCAGTAATTGACCAATACATTGAGCCGGCCGAACGCGCGGACATGATGCCACCAGATCGGGGGAATGAAAATCGCGTCACCCGGTCCCAGCTCGGCCACCTGCGCGTGCGCGAGCGCCGCGGCGAAGCGTGGATAGCGCGCGAGGTCAGGCGCGTCGGGATCGACCATGCTGCTGGGCGGCCCCGCCATGGTGCGGTCGAGCGGGCCGACGTACAGGTTCGGCAGTTGTTCGGGCGGGAACAGCGTGAAGCGCCGCCGCCCCGCCACCACGCACGCGATGTTCGACGAGGTGTCGTAATGCGTCGCCACCTGCGTCGCGTTGCCGATCCACAGCCGCGCGGGGGCGTCGACCGGCAGGTCGATCGGGTTGGCGCGGTCCCATCCCGGCAGGTGCTCGGGCGCGGTCGCGGCATTGGCATAGATCGCATGCGGCCGCTCGACCCCGGCCTCCCCGAAGCGCAGCAGTTCGGCCAGCAGCGGTGCCAGCGCGACCTGCTGGCGGTGGAAGTTGAACCCGGTCAGGCTGTCGTCGGCGTAGAAATAGCGGCCGCCGGTCTCCGGCGCGCCAACCAAGACCTCCAGCGGGCGTCCGCCGCCGAACCGCGCGAGGTACTTGGCCATCGCCCGGTCGCCGCCCGCGCCCGCCCGAACCGCTTCCCACCGCGCGACCTGACCGCGCAGCACCACTGGCCGGTATTCCGAGAGAACCTCGCGCAAGAACACGTCCGCGTCGACCGCGGATCGCTCGGCGACGCGCGTTTCGGTCGCGGCGGGTGGCTCGAACATCATGGCCGCCAGATAGCTCTCCGCCGTCCCGCCCGCCAGCGCCGCGGTACGGTCGGGCGCGTCAGGCACTGCGGGTGACCGGGCGACGGCGCGGGGCAGCGTCCGACTGGCGGCGCACTAGGGTAAAAGCGAGCAGCAGGTGCGACGGCTCGCGCTCGTGTTCCCGCCGCCCCAGCACCGCGAGGAGCAGCTCCACCGCCGCGCGCGACATATCGGCGATCGGCTGATGGATGGTGGTCAGCTCGGGCCAGATCGCGGTCGCGAGCGTGGTGTCGTCGAAGCCGCACACGGTCAGGTCGCCCGGCACGTCGAGCCCGCGGCTGTGCGCGACCGCGACCGCCGCCGCCGCCATGTCGTCGTTGCTGGCGAAGATGGCAGACGGCGGGTCCGGCAGGTCGAGTAGCCGTTCGGCGGCGTCGAGCCCCGAGCGGTAGGTGAACAGCCCTTGCGCCACCAGGGTGTCATCACGGGCGAGCCCCGCGCCGTCGAGCGCTCGGCGATACCCTTCCAGCCGTCGCGGGCTCGCGCTTTGCGCCGGGCTGCCGCTGATGAAGCCGATGCGGCGATGGCCTAGCGAGACGATGTGGCGGGTCATGGCCAGCGCGGCCGCGCGTTCGTCGATGCTGACCGCATGATGTTCGGGTGGAGGAGCCCCGCTGCCGACCAGCACCGCCGGCACGCCTTGCTCGGCCAGCGTTCGGATCAGGTCGGGGGAGTCGCACAAGGGCGAGGGTAGAATGAAACCGTCGACTCCGCCCCGGATCAGGTGATGGGCGACCTCGATCTCATGGTCGCCGGGCTCGCACTTCTCGACCACCAGCTGCGCGTCCTGCCGGCTCGCCTGGTCGAGGCTGCCGACCAGGAACTCGCTGAGATACCCGGCGCTCGGGTTTGAATATAGCAGCCCGACCCGGAACTGCCCCGCGCCGGCGAGCGTGCGCGCGGCGGTGTTGGGTGAATAGCCGAGCGCCGCAACCGCCGCGGTCACCACGTCGCGCGTCGCCGGGCGAACATTGGCCGCGCCGTTGATCACCCGCGACACCGTCATCGGCGACACGCCGGCGCGACGGGCAACGTCGCTGATCGTCGGCGCGGAGCCTTGGCGACGCTGGTGTTTCACCCGCCGATCGCTGTCACGAAACGCCGAACCGCCAGATCGTCGTCGACCGGAACAGCTGCCCGGGGCGCAGTACGGTGCTGGGGAACGCCGACCGGTTCGGGCTGTCGGGCAGATGCTGGGTCTCGAGCGCTATGCCGTCCCGCGAGCGGATCGGACGACCAAGCGCGTCCACATCCTGCCCGTCGAAGTAATCGCCGGTATAAGCCTGTAGCGAGGGCTGGTCGGTGTCGATCGTCAGGGTGCGGCCGCTCGCCGGATCGCGCAGCCACGCCGCGAACGCGGGCGCGCGTCGCGCTACCGGCGACAGCAGCCAGGCATGATTGTAGCCGCCGCGCT
>CAXSEO010000407.1:0-3306 GCA_964235525.1 uncultured Sphingomonas sp.
ACCGTCCCCGCGTGCTTGCGTGATGAGTTGGCGCGCCAGACCCCAGCAGCCATCCGACTCACTCGGTCGGTCAGCTCGCGCTCACGAACGAGGACCACGCGGAGATGGTTGGGCCCCGGCACAAGGCCGGGGTGACGGGTCAGAACGGCTTGACCACCACCAGCACCACGATCAGCACGACCCCGATCGCGGGCAGCTCGTTGAGCATCCGCAGCGTCCGTAACGACAGCGTCCCCCGCCCCCCCGCCAGCTTCCGCGAATAGCCCACCGCCCAGCCGTGATAGGCCAGCAGTCCCAGCACCACCGCCAGCTTGGCGTGAAGCCAACCCTCCTGCCAATGCTGGCCCATCGTCGCCAGCGCGATGCCGAGCAGCAACACCGCGATCATCGCCGGGGTCAGGACCACGCGGCGCAGCTTGGCCTCGCGCTCCACCCAGCGCGCCGCTTCCGGCGTGCCGAGGCTTTCCTGGTGGTGGATCAGGTAGCGCGGGAAGATGAACAGCCCCGCCATCCAGAAGATCACGAAAATGACGTGCCCGGCTTCAACCCACAAATACGTCATCAGCACGCGCTCCCACATGGGACGTCACCCCCGCACCCGCGCCAACAGCCGCTCGACATTCGCCACCGGCGTGTCCTGCAGGATCCCATGGCCGAGGTTGAAGATGTGGGGCCGCTCGGGGAAGGCGGCAAGGACGCGGTCGACAGCGCGGTCAAGCACCTCACCCCCGGTCACCAGCGCGAGCGGGTCGAGATTGCCCTGCACCGGCAAGCCGGGCGGAAGTACCGCGTCCGCCCAGACGGGGTCTACCGTTTCGTCGAGCCCGACCGCGTCGACCCCGGTCAGCCTCGCATACGCGGGGAGCTTGCCGCCCGCGCCTTTCGGAAAGCCTATCACCGAGACGCCCGGATGACGCGCGTGCAACGCGGACACGATCCGCGCGGTGGGCGCGATCACCCAGCCCTCGAACTGCGCGGGCGACAGGCTCCCGGCCCAGCTGTCGAACAACTGCACCGCCTCCACCCCTGCGTCGATCTGCGCCGACAAGTAATCGACCGTCGCCACCGCGATTGCTTCGATCAGCTCCACGAAGGCGGCCGGGTCGCGATAGGCCAGCCGCCGCGTTTCCGCCTGATCGCGGCTGCCCTGCCCGGCGACCATGTATGTCGCCACGGTCCAGGGAGAGCCCGCGAAGCCAAGAAACGTGGTCGAAGACGGCAATGCAGTCGCGACGCGCCGAACGGTCTCGTACACCGGCTCCAGCCGCTCGGGATGCAGCTCCGGCGCCATCAGAGGGTGGTCGACCAGCGGAGGCGTCAGTCGCGGCCCCTCGCCTATCCCGAAACTGAGCTCCTGCCCCAGCGCCCACGGCACCATCAGGATGTCGGAGAACAGGATCGCGCCGTCGAACCCGAACCGCCGGACCGGCTGCAGCGTGACCTCGGCGGCGGCCTCGGGATCGGTCGCCAGCGCGAGGAAACCGCCCTTCTCCGCCCGTAGTGCGCGGTACTCCGGCAGGTAGCGACCCGCCTGGCGCATCAGCCACACCGGCGGCCGCGCCTGCCGTTCACCCCGGAGCACCGCGAGCAGGGGTTTGGAGGGTAAAGCGTCGGGCAGGGCCAATCCTTCTTCGTATAAAGAAGATTCAAAGAGGTTGTGGAGGTAGTTAGCGCGTGGGTGGCGGGGCTTACGCATCCGTCCTCGACTTGCCAACAGCTTGACGTGGCTAGCACGGCAGCAACGCCCGGATTCGGCGCGTCCGTCCATGCTTTCCACAGCCTGTGGACGAAAGCGCGCCCGGTGGATGGGAGTGTGGACACAATCCGATCCGTCCACAGCCGCGCCCGCGCTTCCGTGCCAGCGCGACTTGCCCTATCGACCATCCCGATGTTGTCCACAGATCGGTCCTGAGGCGTGCGGCTCCATTTGCACCTGCTCTCGGATTCGACCGGCGAGACGCTGGAGAACATCGCCAAGGCGGCGCTGGCGCAATATGACGATGTCGAAACGGTGCGGCATTTTTGGCCGATGGTGCGGACGGAGGCGCATCTCGATCGCATCTTGCAGGAGATCGCGCACAATCCGGGGCTGGTGATCTTCACGCTGGTCAACTCTACGACCCGGCGCGTGCTCGAGCAGCGGTGCCATGCGCTCGGGCTACCCGCCGTCGCGCCGCTCGATCCGGTGACGGATGCGCTGTCGGGGTTGCTGGGGCAGACGGCCAAGGCGCGGCCGGGTCGCCAGCATGTGCTTGACGCCGCCTATTTCGCGCGCGTCGACGCGATCCAGTTCACCATCGCGCATGACGACGGGATCGCCTCGGAGGATTGGGAGGAGGCGGACATCGTGCTCGCGGGCGTGTCGCGTTCGTCCAAGACGCCGACCTCGATCTATCTCGCCAATCGCGGGTTCAAGGCGGCGAATATCCCGATTGTGGTGGAGAGCCCGCCGCCGCCCGCCTTGTTCACGCTGAAGCACCCGCTCGTGGTGGGCCTCACCACCAGCGCGGACCGGCTGATCGCGATCCGCCGCAACCGGCTGTTGTCGCTCAACCAGCGGCCGGAGACGCCCTATGTCGATCAGGAGGCGGTCGCGCGCGAGCTGTCCTATGCGCGGCGGCTGTTCGCGGACCATGGCTGGCCGGTGATCGACGTGACGCGCCGCTCGATCGAGGAGACCGCCGCCGCGATCATCGCGCTGGTCAACGAGCGACGTTTCGGCCCGGCGGCCGACAAGGGCGCGGAGTGACGCTGGTCCTCGCCTCGCAGAGCGCATCGCGGCGCGCGATGCTGACGGCGGCGGGGGTGGCGTTCGCGGCGGTGTCGCCCGGCGTCGACGAGGACGCCGCCAAGGCGTCGCTCGCGCACCTGCCCCCGCGCGACCTCGCCGACGCGCTTGCCGAGCTGAAGGCGATCAAGGTGAGCGCGCGGATGCCGGGACGCGTGGTGCTCGGCGGCGACAGCCTGGTCGCGCTCGCCGACGGAACCGTGCTCGACAAACCGGAGACCCGCGAAGTGGCCGCCGAGCATCTCGCGCGGATGTCGGGCGGGGCGCACGACCTGTTCAGCGCCGCCGTGCTGGCCGAGGACGGTCGCCCGGTCTGGCGGGTCGTCGACCGTGCGCGGCTGCACGTGCGCGCGCTGTCCCACACGTTCATCGACTGGTATCTCAACCGCGAGTGGCCCGCGATCGCGGGCTGCGTCGGGTGTTTCCGGCTGGAGGCGCTGGGGCCGCAGCTGTTTACCCGCATCGAAGGGGACTCGTTCACCGTGCTGGGTCTGCCGTTGTTTCCGGTGCTCGACGCG
>CAXSEO010000408.1:0-3291 GCA_964235525.1 uncultured Sphingomonas sp.
GGATGTGCTGGTCGACTTCTCCACCCCCAGCGCGCTGGCCGCGCATCTCCACGCCGCCCGCGCCGCGCATACCCCGATCGTGGTAGGCACCACCGGCCTGTCGCGCGTGCACCAGACCGCCATCGCAGCGGCGGCAGAGGAGATCGCGGTGCTCCAGACGGGCAACACCTCGCTCGGCGTGACGCTGCTCGGCATCCTCGTTCGCGAGGCGGCGGCGCGGCTCGGCGCGGACTGGGACGTTGAGATCGTCGAGTCCCATCATCGCGACAAGGTCGACGCGCCGTCGGGCACCGCGCTGCTGCTCGGGGAGGCGGCGGCGGAAGGGCGCGGCACGACGCTCAGCGAGGTTCGCGTCGACAGCCGCGCGGGGCTGGTCGGCGCGCGCTCCGAAGGCACGATCGGCTTCGCCTCACTGCGCGGCGGATCGGTGATCGGCGACCACCATGTCATCTTCGCCAGCGAGGGCGAGCGGATCGAGCTCGGCCATCGCGGCGACAGCCGGTCGATCTTCGCCAAGGGCGCGGTCAGGGCGGCGATGTGGCTCGCGGGCAAGCCCGCCGGGCGCTACCAGATGGCCGAGGTGCTGGGGCTGTGACGGCGGAAGAGGTGTGGGCCTTCTACGCCCGCCTCGCCGCGGACAACCCCGACCCGGTGACCGAGCTGGCCTGGGCCAGCCCGTATACGCTGCTGGTCGCGGTGGCGCTGTCCGCGCAGGCGACCGACGCCAGCGTCAACAAGGCGACGGGGCCGCTGTTCGCCGTGGTCGACACCCCCGCCGCGATGATCGCGCTGGGCGAAGAGGCGCTGAAGGGGCATATCCGCACGATCGGCCTCTACAATACCAAGGCGAAGAACGTCATCGCGCTGAGCCGGGCGCTGCTCGCCGACCATGGTGGCGAGGTGCCGCGCGACCGCGACACGCTGG
The DNA here is from genome assembly GCA_964235525.1 of uncultured Sphingomonas sp. GTDB lineage: Bacteria > Pseudomonadota > Alphaproteobacteria > Sphingomonadales > Sphingomonadaceae > Sphingomonas. Next base: position 926 of record CAXSEO010000408.1, read on the forward strand.
AGACGCTGCCCGGCGTCGGGCGCAAGACCGCCAACGTGGTGATGAACGTCGCGTTCGGCGCGCCGACGATCGCGGTCGACACGCATGTGTTCCGCGTCGCCAACCGCACCGGGCTCGCGCCGGGGAAGACGCCGCTCGCGGTCGAGCTTGGGCTGGAGGCGGTGACGCCCGCGCCGTTCCTGCCCCGGGCACACCACCTGCTGATCCTGCACGGCCGCTATGTCTGCCGCGCACGGCGACCGGAATGCTGGCGGTGCATCGTTGCCGACCTTTGCGCGTTCCAGCCCAAGACACCGCCGCCCAAGGAACCCTGATGCGCCCGCCCCTCGCCGCCGCCCTGCTCCTCGCCACGTTTGCCGCGCCCGGCCTCGCGCGCGACCGCCACGCGATCCCCGACGCCACGCCGACCGGCGCGGCGGTGACCTGCATCCCGATCGTCCAGATCGAGGAATCGCGCGTCCGCAGCGACCAAGTGATCGACTTCGTGATGCGCGGGCGCGATCAGGTCTATCGCGTCGATCTGGGGCGGCCCTGTCCCGAGCTCGGCTTCGAGCAGCGTTTCTCCTACGAGACGTCGCTGAGCCAGCTGTGCTCGACCGACATCATCACCGTGTTCCAGACCAGCCCGCCGATGCGCGGCGCGAGTTGCGGCCTCGCCCCGTTCCAGCCGGTAACGCTCGCGCATCGCTGAACGGACTGGCGCGGTGAACCGGCCGCTGCTAGACGGGCGCACAGGCACCCGTAGCTCAGCTGGATAGAGCGCTGCCCTCCGAAGGCAGAGGTCACAGGTTCGAATCCTGTCGGGTGCGCCAGCTCCAGCTTGTAGATGTGACCCGCCGGATCGGCGTGCGTGAGCAACCGCCCGTGACGAACGCAAACGGCAACGGCCGCCGCTCCCGGTGAGGAGCGACGGCCCTTGCTCGTCTACGCCGGCCTCAGAAGCTGGCGCGGACGCCGATGCGGATCAGGTACAGCGAATTGTTGAAGTTAACCAGCGCCGTGTTGGGCACGCGGAAGCTGCTGTAGCGATATTGCGCGCACGGCTGCGACGAGGTGTTGGCCACCTCACCCGCTGCCGACGCTCCGGTGGTCACCGGAGCAGCAAGGCACTGCACGTTCACCACCGAACCGGTGTAGGGGAAGCCGAGCTGGCGCAGGCCGCCCCAATTGTGGTTCAGCAAATTGGGCAGGTTCTCGATATCGGCGAACAGCGAGACGCGCGACTTGCCGACAAAGGTCGGGATCTCCTGCTCGAGGTGAAGATCGATGCGGGTGAAGGGCCGATTGAACTCGGTGTTCTTCGGCACGATCCGTCCGCGATACTTGCTGAGATCAGTCGAGTTGATCAGGCTGTCGACGGCAGCCTGCGTCGCCGTGCTGTCATAGCTGACGATCGGGTCGGTCGTGCTGGTCGGCACGTATAGCAGATAGCGGTCGTTGTTGCTGATCGTGCCGAATACCGTAGAGCGCACCCCGGTATTATCCTGCATCGTGAAGCTGTACGGACGACCCGCGCGCGTGTCGCCGAACAGCTGGAATACGGTGCGGTAATCGCGGAAGAACGCGTGATCGAAGCCAACGGAATAGGTCACCCGCCACTTCGTCTCGTCGCTCGACGTACCGTAGCCCGGGAAGTTGGGATCGGACACCGCCTGGTTGCCGTAGTTCGACGTGGCGACCGAGGAGGTGGCGGCGGCGGTATCCTTCACGTCCTGGCGTGTATAGCTGCCGCCGATGGTCAGTCCGAACGGGAAGTCGTAATTGGCCCGGACCACGCCGACATGGCTGCGCCCCTTGGTGGTGTCGCCGAGGATGATGTCCGAATTGGTGTCGTTGAACGTCGTCGCCGATCCATAGCGTGGGCGACCGTCGGGCAGAGTGCCAATCACCACCGAGCGCGCGTCGGTGAAGATGATCGCTTCGCGTACCCTGGTGAAGATATAATCGGCACCGAGCGTGAGCCCGCGCACCTTGTACTCGGCCGACAGCGTGGCCTTGTAGCTCGACGGTAGCTGGAAGTTCCGGGCCAGCGCGTTGGTGGTGGAGCTGACCAGCGCGCCCGCGTTGCTCGTGACATAGGAAGCGACGAGCGGGTTCACCGCCGCTCCGTTCACGTTGTTGAGCGCGGCCTGACACACCGCGGCGGTCACCACGCCCGCGTTCGCGGTGCAGCCCGCCGCATTGTTCGCGCGCGTGAACTGCACACGGTTCGACAGGATGGTATTCGAAAAGCTGTTCGAAAGGTAAATGTCGGGATTGCCGCCGGCGAAGATGCCCGCCCCGCCGTGGATGCGAAACCGATCGGTCGCGCGGAAGTTGAACCCGACGCGCGGCTCGAAGGTCTCAAGCCCCTTGTATGTCTTGGT
>CAXSEO010000409.1:0-3288 GCA_964235525.1 uncultured Sphingomonas sp.
TCGTGCTCTCCAACAACGACGGCTGCGTCATCGCCCGCTCGAACGAGGCCAAGGCGCTCGGCATCGTCATGGGTGATCCCTGGCATCTCGTGAAGGACCGCCACGCCGGCAGTGGCATCGTGGTGCGCTCGTCGAACTACACGCTCTACGGCGACCTGTCGGCGCGCGTGATGCGCGTCCTGTCGGACTTCACCCCCGAGTTGGAGGTCTACTCGATCGACGAGGCCTTCCTCGGCCTCGGCGGCTTCGAGGGGCGGCTGGAGGCGCATGCGCGCCTGCTCCGCGCGACCGTGCTGCAGTGGACCGGCATCCCGGTGTCGGTCGGCATCGCGCCGACGAAGACGCTGGCCAAGGTGGCGAACCGGACTGCGAAGAAGGATCCGGCCTCGGGCGGGGTGTGCGTGCTGCTGACGCGAGAGGCGCAGGAGGAGGCGCTTGTCCGGCTGGAGCTGACGGACCTGTGGGGCATCGCCGGGCGTCTCGCCGAACGCATGGAGGTGATGGGCATCCGGACGCCGCTGCAGCTCCGTGACGCCGACCCCGTCGTGATGCGGGGCACCTTCAGCGTCGTGGTCGAGCGCATGGTGCACGAGCTGCGCGGGCTGCCCTGCCTCGACCTCAAGCGACACAGCCCGGACCGCAGGAGCATCATGGCCACGCGATCCTTCGGGCGGCCGGTGGCGCTCCGGCGCGAGCTGGAGGAGGCGGTCTCCAGCCACACGGCGCGAGCCGCCGAGAAGATGCGCCGGCAGGGGCTGGCGACGGCGAGTATCATCGTCTTCGCCCATACGAACCGCCACCGGCCGGATCAGCCGCAGTACGGCGGTACGCGGCCGGTGCAGCTCACCGTGGCGACGGCCGACACGGGCCGGCTCACTAAGGCCGCCATGTTCGGCCTCGACTGTATCTGGCGCGACGGCTTCCTCTATAAGAAGGCCGGCGTATTGTTCCCGACGCTGATCAAGGCGGCCGCCGTGCAGGGCTCGCTGTTCCTGCATCCTGACGACCCACGCAGCGAGGCGCTGATGGCGTCGCTCTACACGCTGAATCGGCGCTACGGCCGGGGCACCGTCGCCTATGGCACCGCGACCGGGGCGAAGGGCTGGACGCTGCGGGCCGAACATCTGTCCGGACGCTTCACGACGCGATGGGGCGACCTGCTGGCGGTCTGACGGAGCGATCTCACCAGGGCGCGGCAAGCTCCACCCATCACCCTCGCCACCGGCGTCATCACCGGGGGCGCCATCCATGCCGTCTCCGGTGTCGACACCGAGGACAACATGGGTGCCACGCGCTGGCTGACCTACGAGGACATGGGCGTGGCTCTCGGCATCACGACCGAGAGCGCGAAGCGGCTCGCCATGCGGCACAAATGGCCGCGGCGCCCCGGCAATGACGGTCGCGCCCTGGTGGCCGTGCCGGAGGAGCGGCTGGAGGAAGCCGCACAAGCCGTTCCGGGCGACATCATCGGGGATGACGCCGATGACGACACCCCTATCGTCGCCGGTGACGTCACCGATGATGGCAGGAGCGACGCCCGTGCCCTGATCGGCTACCTGGAGCGCCGCGTCGAGGAGCTGAACGACGATCTCGCCGACACCCGCAACGAGTTGCGGGCGGCCCGCTTCGAGGCCGACACGCTCCGAACCCAGGCTGGTCGTGCCGACGTGCTCGTGGCGCTGGTCGAGACGGAGCGGGCCCGAACCGCCGAGGTCCGGACCGAGATGACGGCCCGCATCGACCTCGGGCGGGCTCTGTTGGAGGGCGTGCAGGCCGAGCGTGACCGATTGCTGGTCGAGGTGAGAGACCGTCGCCAGTCGTGCGTGGGGCGCCTGGTCGGGCAGCTCCGCGGGTAGCCGGAAACCCGCCGTCAACCATCCAGCCCCATGGTGCCCCGGTCGGCCGCGAGCCTTTCGCGGTCACAGGTGGGGAGAGGTCGCGTCCGTATTGGCCTCCCCCTGGCGCCCGCCGAGCCGGGACGCTGCCATGCGTGTTCCCCGGTGCCGCGGTCGGCACGGATCCCGCATATGAGTGACGCGCCTTTGGGCGCATGCCCTTCTTGGGCGTTTCCTCCCTAGACTTGGGCCGCTTGCCGCGAGGTGGGCGGCCTCTTTCGTCCGAGGGGGACCTCCCCCGTCATGCTTGCCGATAGGGCCCCGTGAACAGGTCCCCGAGCGCGCGTCGGGCGAGGTAGGTCAGGCGGCAGCGGCGAAGGTGCTCCGCCTTGTCGTGCAGGATGTGGCAGCGCTGGCACAGCGCCGCGAGGTTCTCGGGCACGTTGTTGAACGGGTCGTGGTCGAGGTGGGCCGTCGCCAGCACCACGCGCGTGGTGCGCCCGGGGGGCTCGTGCCGCTCGTGTGGCCAGCCCGGGAACCCCGGTGTGATCCTATCGAGGGAGGGCAGAAGGCGGAGCCGGATCTTCCGGCCGGCACCATCACGCCAAGCCTCCGCCTCTTCATCCCACCACCGACCGTCGCCGAGGTGGACCACGTCGCGCCCGTGCGGCCGGCTACAGCCCTCGCACCGGCCTTTGGCGCGGCGGAACCGGATCGAGGCCGACAGCTCGCGCCAGTAGATCGGGTAGAGCCAGCGGTGGTGGTGCCGGATCGGCATCAGGCTCCCTCCGCTGCGGCGCTGTTCAGCCGCTGCCGGACCTTCGCGATCGTGCCCCTACTGCAGCCCATGGCCTCCTGGATCTGCAGCCAGGGCGAGCCGGCCTGGAGCATGGCGGCGATGCCCTCGTTCCGGGCCGTGTTCTCCCGCCGGCCCTTGTAGACGCCGGCCGCCTTGGCCTTGGCGCCTGCGGCGGTCCGGGCTCCCCCGCGACGGACGCGGCGCGCCATTTAGCATGGCTTGGGAGGCACGCTGCATGTGACGCCAGGATATCCAGCAAGCGTTGACATGAAGTGTCGACACATTCATATTCACTTTGTTAGCCAATATCGTCTACGCGTCTCTCATGCTGGTTCAAGCCTCGGCACGGCTTCGAACGGAGTCGCCGAGTGTTTCCGTTCGGTCGAATCGTTCCATACCGCTCGGGAAGCGCACTGAGGAGCTTCAACAATGATTTTCGATCATCGCGTATACACGGCGCGACCCAATAGAATGGAACCGTTCCTCAAATTGTATGAGGACGTCGGCCTTCCAATGCAGCGTCAATACCTTGGAGAACCCTTCGGATTCTTCCAGGCCCATATTGGCGAGTTGAGTCGCATTGTACATCTTTGGAGATACGAGAGCGTCCAAGACCGCGAGGAACGGCGCGCAGCGATGGAGGCTGACCCGTCC
>CAXSEO010000410.1:0-3274 GCA_964235525.1 uncultured Sphingomonas sp.
TCGACACCGGCGTGCGCTCGTTGAGCCCGTGGCTGAAATCCTCGGAGTTCTTGATGAACACCGGACTCGCACCATAGCTGGGCACGTGGTGGAAGCGGTACCACATGCTGTCGCTCGCTCCCGCCGCCATGCTGGGGAAGACGGGCACGCCGGGGTACACCTGCCCCATCGCCTTCGTGACGGCGGCGACGAAGTCGGGACGCATCGGCGAGGCGTCGTTGGCGACGCTGCCCTCTGTCACGTCGGCGAAGGTCACCCCCGGATCGGCGGCGACACGTTGCAGCTCAGCCATGATCGCGGCGGGCTTGTGCCCCGGGAAGATGCGGCAGTTGATGTTGGCGGTCGCGCGCTGCGGCAGGGCGTTGAGCGCATGCCCGCCATTGACCATCGTCGCGACGCAGGTAGTGTCGATCTTGCCGACCATCGCGATGTTGCCGGTCAGCGTCGCGATCGCGGCCTTGTCCGCCGGATTCGCCGCAAAGGCGCGCATCGCCGCGCCGGTCGCCGGATCCTCATAGGCGGCGGCCTGGTTGAAATAGGCGCGGGTCAGGTCGTTCAGCTCGGGTGTGAACTGGTACTGCCCGATCCTGACCAGCGCCGCCGCCAGCTCGTCGATGGCGTTGACGCGGCGCGGGGCGGAGCTGTGCCCGCCGGGGTTGGTGACGGTGAGCTGGAAGTCCGCATAGGTCTTCTCCGCGCCCTGCCAGGTGAAGTAGCGCGGCTTGCCGGTCGTCTCGTCGAGCACCCCGCCGCCGCCGTCGATGTTGAGCACCAGGTCCGCGTTTGCCAGCCGCTCGGCGACCAGCGCGCTGGTCTTCATTCGCGTCTCCTCGTCGCCCGAAAATTGCAGGATGATGTCGCGCCGGGGCTGATAGCCTTCTCGCTTGAGCTCGAGTAGCGAGGCGATCGCGAGCGCGGCGTCGAGCTTCATGTCGGTCGCGCCGCGCCCGTAGAGGTAGCCGTTCTGCACCACGGGTGTGAACGGGTCGCGCTGCCAGTCGGCGGGCTTCGCTTCCACCACGTCGAGATGGCCGGAGATGACCAGCGGCTTGGCGCGCCGGTCGCTCCCCCGCCAGCGGGCGATGATATAGGCGGTACCGTCGACAGGGGTGATCGCAACGTCGGCATCGGCGAAGCCGCCCGCGATGAGCACCTGCTTTACATAGGCGTCGGCCTGCGGCGTCTGATTGCCGGGTCCTTCAACCGAGCGGAGCGCGATGAGATGCTTCACGATCTCCATCGCCTGCGCGTCCGCCGCCGCGTGCGTAACGGGCATCGGCACCGCCGCCGCCAGTGCGCCCGCCAGAACCGGTGCGATCATCATCGTGCGCGTCTCCCATGCCACCCGCGCATCGAAGCACCTCGGCGGCGGCGTGGCAACTTGTCCGTTGTTGCCGGAGACGTTCCACACTCACGAAAGGGGCAGACGCGCCAGCGATGCGCGCCTGCCCCTTTTCTCGGCGGTCAGGTCAGGTCAGACCCGCGTCGTCTCGCGACCGTAGAGCGACCGCTCGCGCTGCACCTCGTCCGGGGTGTAGGCGGGCGCATTCTGGTCGAACGTCGTCCAGCCGCTCTGGCGATAGGCCTGGCCGCGCGCCTGCGCGTCGACCGACTTATTGCGGTGGAGGATCGCCTCGGCCTCGGTGACCATGGAGTCCGGCACCTTGGCGCTGACCAGCGAGCCGCCGCGCCGCACACCCTCGGAATAGAATTGCGCCTCCTCGTCGGTGTGGCCCGCATTCTTGAGCGCGCCGACGATGCTGCCGGTCGCGGCACCGCCAGCCGCGCCGATGCCCGCGCCGACGGCGGTCGCCGCGAGCCAGCCGGCGGCGACGATCGGCCCGAGCCCCGGGATCGCGAGTAGGCCGAGCCCGGCGAGCAGGCCGCCCGCGCCGCCAAGCACCGCGCCGGTCGAGGTGCCGCGACTGACGTCGCCGCGATTGTCGACGTCCTGGTCGACATGCTCGCCATGGCGCTTGTCGGCGTTGCTGGCGACGATGCTGAGATCGTCATGACGGATGCCGAGCGCTTCGAGCTCGCGGATCGCGTTGGTCGCGTCGGCATAGTCGTCGAACAGGCGGGTGATGGTCTGGGACATGGGTGTTCTCCGAATGGATGAAACGAGCTTAGCGGGCGGTGACGTTGCCCTTATAGTCAAGCATCACGGTCGAGGACTTGCCGCCCTTCATCGCGGTGCCCTCCCACAGGCCGTCATGCTTGGTGAGCTTCGACACGCCGGTATAGCCTGCCTTGGCGAAGCGACCGCGCGCCTGGCGCTCGGTGAACGAATTGGCGCCGTGGGCCGGCGTGGCGACCGCGTGCGGCGCGCCGTTCTTGAGCGCGGGATTGTGCGATCCGGACTGCATCGACTGCGCGCCGGCGCCGCTCGCGAGCAAGGCGATGGCCGAGACCGCGGCTAGGGTACGAAACATGAACTCTCTCCTGGGTTGTGCGGGGGTCAGAACGATCGAGGACGCGGAACGGGCACAAGGTTTCTTGGGCCGGCCGTTTGCGTGCCGGGCGACGGCTTGAGGCGTCTCGCGCGCCTGACGCCCAAGGCTCCCGCCGCCCCGACAGCTCGCGTGACCCCCAGCTTCCATCGGCGCGCGCGGTGTTGCGGCCTGAGACGTTCCGCGCGGTGCAACCGGCCGACGGTCAGGAGATCGCCGCTGAGTCGCTCAACAGCGCGCAGCCACAGGTGATGCTGGCCCGGGAATCCTACGCGTCGGCCGGCCCCTCCGTCGACCGGCTCAGAACGGCACCCACTTATGCTTGCGGGTAAAGTTCATATAGCCGAGGTTCACCCCCGCCCGCCAGCCGACGCCGAGCCTCACCGGAATCAGCACGACCTTGCCGCGCCGCAGATAGCTCGCCGAGAAGCCGCCGACGAAATATAGATGCCCTTCCCCGTGTGGAAAGCGACGGAACAGCTCGGCGGTGTCGTAGAGATTATAGACCAGCACAAACACCTTGTTCGCGTCTCCGCCCAGATCGAAGCCGACCGACGGACCGGTCCAATAGACCGGCATCTGCCCCTCGACCTTGTGCGTCATCACCCCCGATCCATAACGCAGCCCCACCACCACCGCGCCCGACGCCTCGCGCCCGGCGATATAGGCGTTGGGCTCGCCCTGCGCCTTGAGGATCTTCTCGATGATCCCCGCCAGGCCCTGCGCGCCCTTGCCGAACACGCCCTCGCCCGCGCCGATCAGATCGTCGCGATGAAAGGTGGAGTCCACGGCCTGCGTGCGGTCGGCGCGTTGCTCTTCGGCGG
>CAXSEO010000411.1:0-3266 GCA_964235525.1 uncultured Sphingomonas sp.
AAGCTGAGCGCGTCCGCCACGTCGGGGTCACCGTCCGGCACCGGCGTCAGCGGGCCCTCCCAGCGCGCGATGACGCTCGCCGCCACCGCGTTGCCGATCACGTTGGTCGCCGACCGGCCCATGTCGAGGAAGTGATCGACCGCCAGGATCAACAGCAGCCCCGCTTCGGGGATGTGGAACAGCGGCAGCGTCGCCGCGATCACCACCAGGCTCGCGCGCGGCACGCCCGCGATGCCCTTGCTGGTCACCATCAGCACCAGCAGCATCGTCACCTGCGCGCCGAACGACAGCTCGATGCCATAGGCGTGGGCGATGAACAGGCTGGCGAAGGTCATGTACATCATCGAGCCGTCGAGGTTGAACGAGTACCCGAGCGGCAGCACGAAGCTGGCAATGCGCGGCGGCACGCCGAACCGCTCCAGCGCCTCCAGCGTGCGCGGGTACGCCGCCTCCGACGATGCGGTGGTGAACGCGAGCAGCAGCGGCGAGCCGATCAGCCGCACCAGCCTCCCCGCCCGCGCGCCCAGCATTACGAACGCGACGCCGATCAGCAGCGCCCACAACACGCCCAACGACAGATAAAAGCTGCCCATGAACCAGGCGAGCTGGCCGATCACGCCCGCGCCGCGCTCGGTCAGCGTCGCCGCCGTCGCCGCGAACACCGCTACCGGCGCGAACCGCATGACATAGTTGGTGACCTGCAGCATCACCGCCGCCAGCGCCTCCGCCGCGCGCACCAGCGGTCGCGCCGCGTCGCCGATCGCGGTGATCGCGACGCCGAGGAACACGGAGAAGACGACGATCTGCAGGATCTCGTTCTGCGCCATCGCGTCCACGATCGAGGACGGGACGACATGGGTCACGAACTTGGCGAGGTCGAACCCGGAGCGGTCGACTCCCGACGCGTCGGCTGCCGGCGGAGTGAGGGTGACGGTCTGGACGCCCAGCATGTCGGCCAGTGCCTGCGAGAAGTTGACGAGCATCAGCCCCAGCATCAGCGATACGAGGCTCGCCGCGACGAACCAGCCGAGCGCGCGTAGCCCCACGCGCCCCAGCGCCGCGCCGCCGCCCATATGCGCGATGCCGACCACCAGCGTCGAGAAGACCAGCGGCGCGATGATCATCTTGATCAGCCGGAGGAACAGCTGCGTCAGGATCGACAGATAGCCTGCGATGCCGCTCAGCCGAGCGGTCGCGGCCACGCTCCCGTCGTCGATCGCGAGGTGGGTGACCCAGCCGGTGGCGACGCCCAGCACCAACGCGACCACGATCCAGAAAGTCAGCCGTCTCGCCATGCGTTCGTTCCCCCGTTGTCCCAGCGACGACAAGGGGATTGCGGGCGCGCGGTCAAGCGCCGTAACTACTCGCGTCACCAACACGGAGCGTTGATTTGCCGATCGCTTCATTTTTGCTCGCCGCCGCGACCTACGCCGTGTCGGGCGACGCGGCCTCCGAGCTGGTGTTTCGCACGCCAACGGTCGCCGCCGCCGAGCTGCCCGCGCTGGAGCGCGATGTTACGCGAGACGCGCAGGCGCGGTGCGGCGCGAAGCGGGCGGTTGCCGGGCGCTTCAGCTATGAGACCAAGCTCGACCGGGCGGGGCGACCCGAGGCGGTGACCGGGTACGAACGGCATTTCACTTGCGTCCATTCGCCAGCGTCCAGTCCCGCGCGCGTCGCCGATGACTGGCGGCCCACCGCCGAGGACCGCGAGGCGGCAAGCCGGGTGGCGGCGAGCTTCTTCACCGCATTCGACCATGGCGATTCACAAGCGGCACTGGCTTGGGTGCGACCCGACGCGATCACGCCTGACGTTCTCGCTGGAGATATGGCCGCGTTCGCACGGACCGCCGCCGGGCTTGGCAATCGCACCGTCGACCGGCTCACCTGGTACGTCAATCCCGCTGCCGCGCCCGCACTCGGCGTCTATGTCGCGCTCGACTATCATGGCAGCTACCCCGGCCTTGATACCTATTGTGGCTACCTCGTCCTCTACCGCGAAGCGCCGGGCCGTTACCGGCTCACACGCCAGGAAAGCGGGTTCCTGACCAAGGCAGATACGGCGAAGGCGTCGCCGGGGCAGCTGCCCCAGTTGCGGGCGCAGCTGCAATGCCGCCCGTGATGCCGACCCGACGCTCCCTCCTCGCCGCCGCCGCGCTCGCGCCGCTGGCGAGGACGGCGGCGCGGGCGGGGGAGCCGGACCTGGCGGGCTTGCGCGACCTTACCACCGGTGTCGCCCCGATCGGCTTTGCCGAGCGGCAGGCCCGGCTTGCGCGCGCGCAGACGCTGATGCGCGCGCGCGGCATCGGCGCGGTGCTGGTCGAGTCGGGGTCGTCGCTGACCTATTTCACCGGGGTGCGTTGGGGGCGGAGCGAGCGGCTGACCGCAGCGGTGCTGCCGGTTCAGGGCGAGCCGGTGCTGGTCACGCCGTTCTTTGAGGAGCCGAGCGTCCGCGAAACGCTCGCCATCCCCGCCGAGGTCAGGACGTGGCAGGAGGACGAGGACCCGACCCGGCTGATCGCGGGCGTGCTCGCCGACCGCAAGCTGGCGGCGCGCCCGATCGGCGTCGAGGAGACGGTGCGCTATTTCGCGGTCGACGGCCTGCGCCGCGCGCTGCCCGACGCGACGCTGGTCAGCGCCAATCCGGTCGTGCGCGCGGTGCGGATGCGGAAGACGGCGGCCGAACTCGCGCTGATGCAGGCGGCGACCAACGTGACGATCGCCGCCTATCGATGGGTCCACCCGCGCGTCGAGGCGGGGATGACCGGCGCGGACATCGCCGCGCTGATGAACGCGGCCACCGCGAAACTGGGCGGCGCGCCCGAGTTCGCGCTGGTGCTGGTCGGCGAGGCGTCCGCCTATCCGCACGGCAGCAAGCAGGTCCACCGCGTCGCGGACGGGCAGGTGGTGCTGATGGATTGCGGCTGCACCGTGCAGGGCTATCAGTCGGACATCTCGCGCACCTTCGTCCACGGCGCGGCGAGCAGGCAGCAGCGGGCCGTGTGGGAGCAGGTGCAGCGTGGGCAGCAGATCGCCTTCGCCGCCGCCCGGCTCGGCGCGCCGGCGGGGAGCGTCGACGATGCGGTGCGCGGCTACTACGCTTCGCTCGGCTATGGTCCGGGGTACAAGCTCCCCGGCCTGTCGCACCGTACCGGCCACGGCATCGGGCTGGACGGGCATGAGCCGGTCAACCTCGTCCATGGCGAGACCACGCCGCTCGACGTCGGCATGTGCTTCTCCGACGAGCCGGGGCTGTACCTGCCGGGCAG
>CAXSEO010000412.1:0-3256 GCA_964235525.1 uncultured Sphingomonas sp.
CTCTCAAATGTCAGAACGAGCTAGCATCGACTGGCGAAGATACGACTTAGCTAACACACCCCATAGTGTGATTCTACCTCCTGTCGACGTCTCAGAACGCGTCAGCAAACTGATGAACAAACTTGGTCTCGGTTATGGGGCCCTTGACTTCATCGTGGATAAAATTGGTCGATGGTGGATCTTGAGATCAATTCTTCCGGTCAATGGCTGTGGATCGAGGACTTGACTGGCTTGCCAATTTCAGACAGCTTAGCTGACGCCCTGAGCATGCTAAATGGAGATAAAGATGGAAGTGTTTGGTACGAAGTTTCTTGAAGAGATGCAAGCGCAGCAGGTTCCCGTATCGGAGTGGCAGTGGACCCCATCAGCTTTAACGACGGGGCCGCTACGTGCATCTGGCCGTTCTACAGGAAGCCGAGAATCCACCTATGCCGCAGAGACCGACAATCGACAGGACATTGACCGACCAAATGAGGGGCTCGCCGCTTAAGGTCGCTGTTCCGCTCACGGGAGCTCCGCCCCAGTGAGCGGAACATAGATGTTGTTGCCTCGCCCCTTAAACACCTCACTCATCCCCGCCATCCCGGCTTCCGCTTCCTCCGCCGCGACGAACGTCTCCACCGGCGCGTTCTGCTTCGCGGCGAACTCCCTCACCTCCTGCGTGATCTTCATGCTGCAGAACTTCGGCCCGCACATCGAGCAGAAATGCGCGGTCTTCGCTCCCTCGGCGGGAAGCGTCTGGTCGTGGTATGACTCCGCCGTGTCTGGGTCGAGCGACAGGTTGAACTGGTCGCGCCAGCGGAACTCGAAGCGCGCGCGGCTCAGCGCGTCGTCGCGCAGCTTCGCCGCCGGATGGCCTTTGGCGAGGTCGGCGGCGTGGGCAGCGAGCTTGTAGGTCACCACGCCCGTCTTGACGTCGTCGCGGTCGGGGAGCCCGAGATGCTCCTTGGGCGTGACGTAGCAGAGCATCGCGCAGCCGAACCAGCCGATCATCGCCGCGCCGATCCCGCTGGTGATATGGTCATAGCCCGGCGCGATGTCGGTTGTGAGCGGCCCGAGCGTGTAGAACGGCGCCTCGCCGCATGCGACGAGCTGCTTGTCCATGTTTTCCTTGATCTTGTGCATCGGCACATGGCCGGGGCCCTCGATCATCACCTGCACGTCCTGCGCCCAGGCGCGCTTCGTCAACTCGCCCAGCGTGTAGAGCTCGGCGAACTGCGCCTCATCGTTGGCGTCGGCGATGCTGCCGGGGCGCAGGCCGTCGCCGAGCGAATAGGCGATGTCGTACGCGCGGCAGATTTCGGTGATCTCGTCGAACCGCTCGTAGAGGAAGCTCTCCTTGTGGTGGCTGAGGCACCATTTCGCCATGATCGAGCCGCCGCGGCTGACGATGCCGGTGACGCGCTTGGCGGTGAGCGGGATGTAGGGGAGCCGCACCCCGGCGTGGATGGTGAAATAATCCACCCCCTGCTCGGCCTGCTCGATCAGCGTGTCGCGGAAGATCTCCCAGGTCAGCTCCTCGGCGACGCCGCCGACCTTCTCCAGCGCCTGATAGATGGGGACGGTGCCGATCGGCACGGGGCTGTTGCGGATGATCCACTCGCGGGTGTCGTGGATGTTGCGTCCCGTCGACAGGTCCATCACCGTGTCCGCGCCCCAGCGGATCGCCCAGACGAGCTTGTCGACCTCGGTTGCGACGTTGGAGGCGACCGCACTGTTGCCGATATTGGCGTTGATCTTGACCAGGAAGTTGCGGCCGATCGCCATCGGCTCGCTCTCGGGGTGGTTGATGTTGGACGGGATGATCGCGCGGCCGCGCGCGACCTCGTCGCGGACGAACTCGGGGGTGACGTGGTCGGGGATGCTCGCGCCGAAGCTCTCGCCGTCGCGCGGGGTGTTCAGCGCGGTCTCACGGCCCAGGTTTTCGCGCGCGGCGACGTACTCCATCTCGGGGGTTATGATGCCGCGGCGGGCGTAGTGCATCTGCGACACGTTGCCGCCCGCGCGGGCGCGCAGCGGGCGCTTGACGACGCGGGGGAAGGGGCGGACGCCGCCGGACCGATCGGGACCTAGTTGGCCGTTATCCTCGGGCTTGAGGTGGCGCGCGTCGTACGGCTCGACATCGCCGCGCCCGACGATCCAGTCGCGGCGCAGCTGGGGGAGGCCCGCCATGATGTCGATCGCGGCGCCGGGGTCGGTATACGGGCCCGAAGTGTCGTACACGCGCAGGGGTGGCTCGCCGCACGACGGCTCCAGCATCACCTCGCGCATCGCCACGCCGTAAGGGCCGACATGCACCTTGCGGCTGCCCCGGATCGCGCCGGTGGTGACGCCGATCTCGAGTTTGGAGGGGATGTCGGCCATGCGTGTCGCTCCTTGGCTGTCAGAGCGAGGAGGCCTAGCCGCTCCCTCCCTCCGCCGGTGTGATCCGGATCAGGTTCAGCGGGTCGCGGCCTTGCCCCGGTGATCGCTCACCAGCGCCATCCACCTCTCAACCACGTCTCGCGCGGTTCCCCGGGGTGAGACGCTTCTAACCCCCCGCCGTGCAGCGACCAAGCAGAATCGCTAGCCGAACACGTCGCTCAGTCCAGACCTTGCTGGCGAGAACGGGTAAGTGTTCTCAACGCGACGCGAGCGGAGGAGATAGGTGGTCCAGAACGCGGCATAGCCTACGCCTCGCAACAAGCCGGCCAGTGACACCGAAAAGAAGCGGCTCATCGGCGCGCCGGTGGCTAGCGACACCATCATAGGCTCGGCGAGGAGTACGACCACCACGCTCGCCCACATGCCCGCGATCGCAATGCGAACACTCGCCCAGCTCCGAACGCACACCAATCGCCAAGCTACGAAGAAACAGATCGCGACGTCGACCCCGACGATGGTCCACTCACCGACCCTGATTTGCTGGTACGCTTGGCCGAACGCGGTGGCCGCTCTCGGGTTGGCTTCGACCACAAGATAGACGCGCGCCAACGCGATGGCAGGCCGGAATATGGCGACGGTCAGGAGATAGACCAGCAGCCAGCCGCCGATGCCGCTCGGGCCTTGTTCGCGCTCGGTCATCTTCGCGATGGTAGCAGGCGCAGGACGCCACACAACGAAAAGGCCGCGCGAGTCGCCCCGCGCGGCCTCACACCTCAGCCGAAGGCCGGATCACATGTTCGCGGCGCTCGCGTTAATCGAGCCGTTGACGCCCGCCGGGAAGAACCCGCCCGAGGTTACCGCCGCCTTGTTGAGATAGGCGATGTTGAGGACG
>CAXSEO010000413.1:0-3251 GCA_964235525.1 uncultured Sphingomonas sp.
GGCCCCGCTCGAGCGCGCGGGTAAGCTTGAGGGAAAGCATCGTCATGCGCCTGGACTAGGGGCGCGCTGGTGTACGCCGCATCACTGCGCGCGGTTAACGCCTTGCGATCAGACGAGAATCAGCCGCGCGGGCGTGTCCACAAGCCGGCGTGGCGCGGGGCGGGCGGGTACAGCTGTCGCCGCCGCGCAGCCTGCGCCGCCGCGCGGGCGATGAAGCCGAGCTTGGCGCGCCTCGATGTGCTCACCCGCGTGTCCCACGCCCGCGCACCCCGCCGCGCCACTTCCTGCCCGATCGCCCCATAGATCGCCGCCGCCGCCAGCACCGCCCAGGCGGAGCGGAACGGCAGGGCGGGGGTGCCGAACCGCGCGCTCGCCTCATACGCGGCCGCGCGGGTCGCGAGCCGTGCGCCGAGCGTGGCCAGCGCGGGGCGGTGCTGCGGGGCCATGAGATCGTCCGCCGCTATGCCCACTTCCTCGAGCCAGTCGCCCGGCAGGTAGCACCGCCCCGCCGCCGCGTCCTCGCCGACGTCGCGCGCGATGTTGGCGAGCTGGAATGCGAGCCCGAGGTCGCACGCGCGGTCCAGCGTCGCCTCCTCCTCGGGCGGGACTCCCATCACCACCGCCATCATGCACCCGACCGCCCCCGCGACATGGTAGCAATAGCGCAGCAGGTCGCCCTCGGTGTGTGGCCGCCACTCCGCCGCGTCGAGCGCGAACCCCTCGATCAGGTCGCGCGCGAACCGGGGCGGCAGGCGGGTTTCGGCGGCGACCACCCGCAGCGCGTCGAATGCGGGGTCGCCCACGACGTCGCCCGCCAGCGCGGCGTCGGTCCTGGCGCGGAGCTCGGCCAGCCTCGCGGGCGCGTCGTCGACACGGCGCGTGCCATGCCCCGCCACCTGCCCGTCGGCGATGTCGTCGCAGCGCCGACACCAAGCGTAGAGCAGCCACGCCCGCTCGCGCGTCGCGGGGTCGAACAGCCGGGAGGCGGCGGCGAAGCTTTTGGAGCCGCGCGCGATCGACACGCGGGCAGCGGTGACGAGTTCGGGGCGGGTGAGAGAGGCTGAAACGATCACTGTTGGTGAGGTCCGTGTTCCCCGGCGAAGGCCGGGGCCCAGGTCGGATGCGCTTGCCGTGCACATACCCACCTTGTCCATCGCGACTGGACCCCGGCCTTCGCCGGGGAACACGTAGTCACAATGCCCCCGCGCCCATCGCCACGATCGTCTCCACCGGCCGATGCGCGCGCATCTTGTCGAGCAGCGCGTCCAGCGTTTCCCGCACTACCAACAATCCGCGATGCTGCGCGCGCACGAACCCGACCTCGCCCATTCGCTCCCAGAATGCCACCAGCGGGTCGTAATAGCCCGCGACGTTGAGCAGTCCCACCGGCTTGGCATGATAGCCCAGCTGTGCCCAGCTCAGCGCCTCCCACAGCTCGTCCATCGTCCCCGTCCCGCCGGGGAGCGTCACGAACCCGTCCGCCAGCTCGGTGAACAACGCCTTGCGCTCATGCATCCCCGCGACGGTGTGGAGCTGCGTCAGCCCGCGATGCGCCACCTCCGCGTCCACCAGCGCCTGCGGGATTACACCGATCACCTCGCCCCCGGCTGCGAGCGCCGCGTCGGCGACCGCGCCCATCAATCCGAGCCTGCCGCCGCCATAAACCACGCCGATCCCCCGCTCGGCGAGGCCGCGGCCCACCGCGCGGGCGCATTCCATGTATATGGGATCAGCGGGGGTCGCGGACCCACAGTAGATGGCGAGGCAGTTCATCCACGGATCTCTCGGAGCAGCTTCCGCGTGAGTTTGATTGCTTCCACCAGCAGGAACAAGCTGAATAGCGCGAGGTCCAGGGCGAAGAGGCCGATCTCGAACCACTCCGCTACGGCAATAGACCAGGGCGGGGCAAAACCGAGCGCCTCGAATGCCTTCACCAGAAATCCCAGCACGACGGCGACCGCCATGATGACCGCAAAGCCGATCGCGCCCACCACCACATGACCAACGAAATCGAAGAGCGGCTTCAGATCGGCCGGGACGTTGAGCCTCACCCTTCCCCCGCCAGCATCAGCGCCGCGGTCGCCTTCGCGCTCCCGACCACCCCGGGGATGCCCGCGCCCGGGTGCGTGCCCGCGCCGACGAAGTAGAGGTTCGGGATCGCGTCGTCGCGGTTGTGGACGCGGAAGTAGGCGCTCTGCTGCAACACCGGCTCGAGGCTGAACGCGCTGCCGAGGTGCGCGTTGAGGTCGCGCCCGAAGTCCGCGGGGGTGTAGCTGAATTTGGTGACGATCCGCTCGTGGATGTCGGGGATCAGCCGTCGCCCGACCTCGTCGAGGATACGCCGCTCCAGCACCGGCGCGACCTCGTCCCAGTTGACCGGGAACTTGCCCATGTGCGGCACCGGCGCGAGGACGTAAAAGGTCGAGCAGCCCTCGGGGGCCAGCGACGGATCGGTCACGGTCGGATGGTGGAGGTAGAGCGAGAAGTCCTGCGCCAGCACGCCGTGATCGTAGATATCCTCCAGCAGGCCTTTGTAGCGCGGCCCGAACAGGATCATGTGGTGCGGGATGCCCGGCCAGGTGCCGCGCACCCCGAAATGCACCACGAACAGCGAGGGCGAGTAACGCTTGCGCTCCAGTTTCGCCGCCGACCGCTGCCCGCTGCGCGACCCGGTCAGCAGGTCACGATAGGTGTGGACCACGTCGCCGTTGCTGGCGACCGCGTCCGCCGTGCCGTGCCAGCCGCTTTCCATCGTGACGCCCGTCGCCCGGTCGCCCAGCGTGTCGATGCTCGCCACCTTGTCGCCGAGCCGCAAGCTCCCGCCCAGCCGCTCGAAATGCCGCACCATGCCCGCGATCAGCTTGTTGGTGCCCCCCATCGCGAACCACACGCCGCCGTCGCGCTCGAGCTTGTGGATCAGCGCATAGATCGCGCTGGTGGTCATAGGATTGCCGCCGACGAGCAAAGTGTGAAACGACAAGGCCTCGCGCAGCTTTTCCGACTTCACGAAGCTCGACACGATCGAATAGACCGACCGCCACGCCTGATATTTCATCAGCGCGGGCGCGGCCTTGATCATCGACGCGAAGTCGAGGAACGCGACATGGCCGAGCTTCTCGTAGCCCTCCTTGAACACCCCGGCGGAGTAGGCGAGGAAGCGCTTGTAACCCTCGACATCGTCGGGGTTGAGCCTGGCGATCTCACGGAACAGGATGTTGTCGTCGTTGGTGTAGTCGAAGTTGGTGCCGTCC
>CAXSEO010000414.1:0-3227 GCA_964235525.1 uncultured Sphingomonas sp.
ATCGATAACAGCCGGACCAGGCCAGGTCAGTCCTGGCCTTTGAAGAGGTTACCTTCAGTCCCGTTTCAGACCAGGAAGCCTGTATGTCGCGGTCCAGCGTCTTTTGCTGGCTGACCAGACGCCTGACCTGACGCGGCAGTATCAACAGTCGCAGCCCCGTCAGCAGCGCCATCCAGACCGCCATCGCCCCCGCCATGCCGAGCGGCCAAGCCCATCTTTCCCAAGGTTCACTCGCGTCGCGGGTTATTACCACGCTCGCGACAGCGACGACCAGCATTGCCACCAGCACAGTGATAATGAACCGCCTTGATGTTGCGCTGCGCCAGTAGTTAACACGCGCAGCGGCCACGTAATCGGAGCCGGCCGGCTCAAAACGCACGGTATTCAGCGTGGCTGACATTCAAGGGCGACTCTCGTTGATCCATTCTTTGATTTCAGCGGCGGTGGTCGGGCCATTGCGGGCGCGAATCTCCCGCCCGAGCTCCATCAGCGCGGTCACGGCGTCATATTGTTGTCGTTTCTGCTCGGGCGTGCGGGCGTCAACCAGTTCCGGCCCGTCCGCACCGACCAGCCTCGCGACGCTCCGCCCTTCCCGCATGATTTCGACATCCTCTCCCGCGTGAACGGCCGAGACGATTTCGTCCGCATTGGCTTTCAGCTCGACGATCGACACGTGGCGACTTCTCCTCCGGCCCGCCTAGCGTTCCACCCCGCCCGCTCCAACCCCGTTTGCGCTCCCGGCCCGCACCGCTATGACCCGCGCCGCCGGCGTGAAGGAGAGGCCGCACCGATGAAGCTGATGACCGGCAACGCCAACCTCCCGCTCGCGCGCGCGATCTCCGCCGACCTCGGGCTGCCGCTCACCAACGCGCTGGTGCGGCGGTTCGCGGACGAGGAGATCTTCGTTGAGATCAACGAGAATGTCCGCGGCGAAGATGTGTTCGTGGTCCAGTCGACGGGCTTTCCCGCCAACGACAATCTGATGGAGCTCCTCATCATGATCGACGCGCTCAAGCGCGCGTCGGCCAAGCGGATCACCGCCGTGGTCCCCTATTTCGGCTATGCGCGGCAGGACAGGAAACCCGGGCCGCGCACGCCGATCTCCGCCAAGCTGGTCGCCAACCTGATCACCGTCGCGGGCGCGGACCGGGTGTTGTCGGTCGACCTCCACGCCGGGCAGATCCAGGGGTTCTTCGATATCCCGACCGACAATCTCTACGCCGCGCCGGTGATCAGCGAGGATGTTCGCGCGCGGTTCGGCGGGCGCAACCTGATGGTGGTGTCTCCCGATGTCGGCGGCGTGGTGCGTGCGCGCGCGCTGGCCAAGCGGCTCCACAACGCCCCGCTCGCGATCGTCGACAAGCGCCGCGAGCGCGCGGGCGAGTCGGAGGTGATGAACATCATCGGCGAGGTGGAGGGGCGCTGCTGCATCCTGATCGACGATATCGTCGACTCGGCGGGCACGCTGTGCAACGCCGCCGCCGCGTTGCGTGAGGCGGGCGCGGAGGAAGTGGTCGCCTATGTCACGCACGGAGTGCTGTCGGGCGGCGCGGTGGCGCGGGTCGAAGCGTCCGCGCTGGCCGAGCTGGTGATCACCGACTCGATCGGCAACCACGAGGTCGTGGGGGCGGCGAAGCGCATCCGCCACCTGACCATCGCGCCGCTGCTGGCGGAGGCGATCAGGCGCATCGCGGATGAGAGTAGTGTGAGTTCGCTGTTCGACTGATCCGGTGAGCGCGGCAACGGCGAAGCCGTTCCCGTGACGTCGAACGAGTTCCGCTTTGCGGCCTCGCCGGCCGATGGCAACGATGCGCTTCGCGCACCGGCGCGGACGTGGCCGCGCCTTCTCTCAGCAACGCCTAGGCGTTGCTGAGTGCCACGATATGATCGAACACCGCCGCGTGCAGCGGCTTGGTGAACGCGCAGCCATAGCGGTACTTATCCCGCCACGCGACCACCGCCTCCAGCCCCGCCAGCCCCGGCAGCGTCAGCCACACCGTCGTCCCCGGCCACAGCGTGAAGCTGGTCTCCGCGCGGAAGCCGGTCGCGGACAGGTCGACCACGTCGATCTCGAACCGCGTCGTGCCCCGGTCGCGCAGGTGCGCGCGCATCCGCACCGCCTTTCGCAGCGAGCGGCGGCTGTCGTCGTTGAAGGCGGGGTCCTGCGGGGCGAAGGCGGGCTGTTCCATGCGGCATCTATGCCACCGGAGAGTTAACGATCCGCAAACTCCCGCGCGCCTCGCGAACGGTGCCCATCGCAATCCGGATCAACGGCGCGGGGTGGATTCGCGCGCTCCCCTGTGCTTAAGGTGGAACAAACCCGATCCTCGAAAGGCTTGGCTGTCCCATGAACATCCACGAATACCAGGCCAAGGAATTGCTGGCCAAGTTCGGCGTGCCGGTGCCAGCGGGCATTGCCGCGATGAGCGTCGATGAGGCGGTCGCGGCGGCGGGCAAGCTCCCCGGGCCGCTGTACGTCGTCAAGGCGCAGATCCATGCGGGCGGGCGCGGCAAGGGCAAGTTCAAGGAATTGAGCCCCGACCCCAAGGGCGGCGTACGGCTGGCAAAGACGGCGGACGAGGTGCGCGCGGCGGCGGCGGACATGCTCGGCAACACGCTGGTGACGGTGCAGACGGGCGAGCACGGCAAGCAGGTCAACCGGCTGTACGTCACCGACGGCGTCGACATCGCCAAGGAGTTCTACCTCGCGGTGCTGGTCGATCGGGCGAGCGGGCGGGTGGCGATGGTCGCCTCCACCGAGGGCGGCATGGACATCGAGACGGTGGCGCACGAGGCGCCCGACAAGATTCACACGCTCGACATCGACCCCGCGACCGGCTTCATGCCCCACCACGGCCGCGCGGTGGCGGGCGCGCTGGGGCTCGACGGCGACCTCGCCAAACAGGCCGCGAACGTCGCGTCGAAGCTGTATGATGCGTTTCTCGGCACCGACGCCAG
Organism: uncultured Sphingomonas sp.; assembly: GCA_964235525.1. Lineage (GTDB taxonomy): Bacteria > Pseudomonadota > Alphaproteobacteria > Sphingomonadales > Sphingomonadaceae > Sphingomonas. The sequence goes on from CAXSEO010000414.1 coordinate 2,959, forward strand.
CCAGATCGAGATCAACCCGCTGGCGGTCACCGACGACGGCAAGCTCATGGTCCTCGACGCCAAGGTCGCGTTCGACGGCAACGCGCTGTTCCGGCACAAGGACCTGCTGGCGCTCCGCGACGAGACGGAGGAGGACCCGGCGGAGCTGGAGGCGAGCAAGTACGACCTCGCCTATATCAAGCTCGACGGCGACATCGGCTGCATGGTCAACGGCGCGGGGCTGGCGATGGCGACGATGGACATCATCAAGCTCAATGGGATGTTCCCCG
>CAXSEO010000415.1:0-3224 GCA_964235525.1 uncultured Sphingomonas sp.
GAGCTGTGTGAGGTCACACTCACCGCCCACGTCTCCAAGGGCACCTACATTCGCAGCCTCGCGCGCGACATCGCTCGCGCGCTCGGCACGGTCGGCCACGTCACCATGCTGCGGCGAACCAAGGCGGGGCCGTTCGACCTGCGCGACGCGATCCCGCTGGACAAGCTGGGCGAACTCGGGCAGGGGCGCGCGCTTGAACAACATCTCCTGCCGTTGAGGGCGGGGCTGGACGACATCCCGGCTCTCCCTCTGACGCCCGACCAGGCAGGGGCGCTCCGACAGGGGCGTGTGCTGGACGGGATCACCGCCGAGACGGGCCTTTACCTCGCGCTGCTGGACGATGTGCCGGTCGCGCTGGTCGAGGTCCGGGACCGCGAGGTCCGCGTCGTGCGCGGGTTCAATCTCCCGATGTCGAAGGAAGACACATGACGATTACCGCCGAGCGCAAGGACGCGCTGATCAAGGAACATGGCCGGGTAGAGGGTGACACCGGCTCGCCCGAAGTGCAAGTGGCGATCCTGACCGAGCGCATCCGCAACCTGACCGAGCATTTTAAGGGCCACGCCAAGGACAATCATTCGCGCCGCGGGCTGCTGATGATGGTAAACAAGCGGCGCACGCTGCTCGACTATCTCCGCAAGACCGAGGGGCAGCGGTATCTCGACCTCATCGCGAAGCTCGGGCTTCGCAAGTAATCGCAAGGGCGGCCCTCGGGTCGCCCTTGTCGCATCGGCCATCGCGCAATCCGGCGTGAGGGCCAGGAGCGACAATTCGCTCCACACCGCGCTGGCCGGCTAGTCAGCACATAGGCCCCCGAGCGATCTGCGCGCGGGAGTGAAGGAAGCTATATGTTCGATACCAAGAAAGTCAGCATCGAGTGGGGCGGCAAGACACTGACGCTCGAGACCGGCCGCCTCGCGCGGCAAGCCGATGGCGCGGTGCTCGCCACGCTGGGCGAGACGGTGGTGCTCTGCGCGGTCACCGCCGCCAAGTCGGTCAAGGAGGGGCAGGACTTCTTCCCGCTCACCGTCCACTACCAGGAGAAGTTCTCCTCCTCCGGCCGCATCCCCGGCGGCTTCTTCAAGCGTGAGCGCGGCGCCACCGAGCGCGAGACGCTGGTCAGCCGGCTGATCGACCGCCCGCTGCGCCCGCTGTTCCCCGAAGGCTTCTACAACGAGATTAACTGCATCGCGCAGGTCATGTCGTATGACGGCGAGAACGAGCCCGACCTGCTGGCGATGATCGCCGCCTCGGCGGCGATGACGCTGTCGGGCGTGCCGTTTATGGGCCCGATCGGCGCGGCGCGGGTCGGCTACAAGGACGGCGAGTATCAGCTCAACCCGTCCGACGTCGAGGTCGCGAGCGGCGAGCTCGACCTGATGGTCGCCGCCACCCACGACGCGGTGATGATGGTCGAGTCGGAGGCCAAGGAGCTGTCCGAGGACGTGATGCTCGGCGCGGTGATGTTCGCGCACCGTGCCTCGCAGCAGGTGATCGAGGCGATCATCAAGCTTGCCGAACAGGCCGCCAAGGAGCCGTGGGAGCTGAAGGCGAGTGTCGACAGCTCGGCCGCCAAGCAGAAGCTGCGCGACCTGATCGGCGCGGACCTCGCCGCTGCCTACAAGCTGACCGACAAGCAGCAGCGCCAGACCGCCATCAACGAGGCCCGCACGAAGGCGCGCGAGTCGCTGGAGGCGCTCAAGCATGAGAACCCGAGCGAGTACCTCGGCACGCTCAAGCTGGTGAAAAAGCTGGAAGCGGAAATTGTCCGCGGTCAGGTTCTCAACGAGGGCGTCCGCATTGACGGGCGCGACACGAAGACGGTGCGCCCGATCGACGCGACCGTTCACTTCCTCCCGCGCGCGCATGGCTCGGCGCTGTTCACGCGCGGCGAGACGCAGACGATCGCCACGACGACGCTCGGTACCCGCGACGCCGAGCAGATGATCGATGGGCTTAACGGGCTGAGCTACCAGCATTTCATGCTGCACTATAACTTTCCGGCTTACTCGGTCGGTGAAGTGGGCCGGTTCGGCGCGCCGAGCCGCCGCGACATCGGCCACGGCAAGCTCGCCTGGCGCGCGCTCCACGCGGTGCTGCCGACCAAGGAGGAGTTCCCCTATACGATCCGAGTCACCAGCGACATCACCGAGAGCAACGGCTCCTCGTCGATGGCGACGGTGTGCGGCGGCTCGCTGTCCCTCATGGACGCGGGCGTGCCGATCAAGCGGCCGGTCAGCGGCATCGCGATGGGGCTGATCCTGGAAGGCGAGAAGTTCGCGGTGCTGAGCGACATCCTCGGCGACGAGGATCATCTCGGCGACATGGATTTCAAGGTCGCTGGCACGTCCGAGGGCATCACGTCCCTGCAGATGGACATCAAGATCGCGGGCATCACCGAGGAGATCATGCGGGTCGCTCTGGCGCAGGCGAACGAAGGCCGCGCGCATATCCTGGACGAGATGGCCAAGGCGCTCGACCACACGCGCGAGGAGCTGTCCGCTCACGCGCCCCGGATCGAGAGCTTCACGATCGACAAGTCCAAAATCCGCGAAGTGATCGGCACCGGCGGCAAGGTGATCCGCGAGATCGTCGCCACCACCGGTGCAAAGGTCGACATCGACGATGAGGGCGTGATCAAGGTCTCCTCGTCCGACCCGGCGCAGATCGACGCCGCGATCAAGTGGATCAAGGGGCTGGTCGAGGAGGCCGAGGTCGGCAAGGTCTATGACGGCAAGGTCGTCAACCTGGTCGATTTCGGCGCGTTCGTGAACTTCATGGGCGGCAAGGATGGGCTGGTCCACGTCTCCGAGATGCGCAACGAGCGGGTCGAGAAGGTGTCGGACGTCCTGTCTGAGGGCCAGGCGGTCAAGGTGAAGGTGCTCGAAATCGACCCGCGCGGCAAGGTGCGCCTGTCGATGCGCGTCGTCGATCAGGAGACCGGGGCCGAGCTGGAGGACACGCGCCCGGCGCGAGTTCCGCGCGAGGGCGGTGACCGTGACCGGGGTCCGCGCAGCGGTGGCGGTGGTGGCGATCGCGGTCCGCGTCGCGACGGCGATCGCGACCGTGGGCCTCGCCGCGACGGCGACCGTGGTCCGCGCCGCGATGGCGGTGATCGCGGTCCGCGGCCCGAGCGCGCGGGGACTCCGCGCGAGGACGGCCCGGCGCCCGATTTCGCGCCTGCCTTCCTGACGGGCGACCGCGACTAATCGGCAACACTGGAC
>CAXSEO010000416.1:0-3223 GCA_964235525.1 uncultured Sphingomonas sp.
GGCAACCCACGCCCGGTGCCCCCGTTCGACAGCACCGGCGTCGCGGGCATGAACCACAGCCGCGAGATATAGTCGTACAATCGCTGCGCGTGATCAGCATCGTCGGCATAGGCGGAGGCGACGCGGACGAACAGGTCCTGGTACGATTCACCGGGCAAGAGATAACGATCGCCGAGCGTCTCCTTGCCGAAGTCGGTCAGCCGCGCGTCGCGACTATGGTCGACCTCGACCGGGTAGGGGCGCGGGCGCACCTGATGCGAGGCGGGCAGGGCGCTCGTGCTGGACGCGCCGCCGCGCACCTCGGTCGTGGTCATCTCCGCCGTATCGCTCATCGTCACCCTCCATGCGCCAGGTTCATTATCGCCGCGCTCCCGTTCCCGGTCCGTTCGAATCGGGGTAGCCCTCATCCTAGCAGCGGCGGTCGCCTAGGAAGAACAAAAGCATTACTCCCGGTCGATTTTCGGCCAAAAAACCGGACCACTCCAGCTGGTCTTGCCGTAGAACGGATTACCACCGCTGGGGTCCGTGCGCCGGCCCGACCCCCAAAGATTGTGCTAAGCCCGCCCGCCGCGCAAGCAGAACCGACGTCGTAGGCGCGTTCGAATGCGATCTGAAACCTTGCCAGGCGCACGGCTCGCGCGCGACGCGCGGAGTTAGGCGGCTTACGGCAAAGGCAAGGGAACGGGAGAGGAACGGAAAATAAATGGCTGAGCGCTGCCAAGGGCATTGCGAGCCCGGCTGGCGTCGCTGAACGCACAATGGTGCACGGCGGCGGCGGGCACGCTCGCCGACTCGTAGGGCCGCATGACCCCCAGACATGAAAAGAGGCTGCCGGGTGCCTTTCGGCGACCCGACAACCTCCTTTGCATGGTCAGCGGCCGGAGAGCTCCAGCCCGGGAGACCATGGGCCGCGCATTACTTCATCACGCCGTTGACTGGAGGAGAATACCTCCCGGCGCGACTACGCGACGTTAGCGACGAGCCCCCCGAACGAACTGAACCGACCCCATTGCTGAACCATGAGACATCGGATCACCTCCTTTCGCTTGTGGATTGCCAACGCGACCCGATCGAGCCGCGACCTGTATTTGAGTAGCTTTGACCACCGATGCAAGAACAATCATGGATCAGCTTCGGCAATCCTCGATCACCTGGTCGATCTCGGCCCAGGCGGGGAGGACGAGGGGGGGCTGGCCAGGCTGCTCGATGACGAAACGACCGCGGCTGAAGGCGATCGCGTCGAGAAGAGGGTCGGTAACGGGGAGCTTGGTGATCACGGAACCGCCTGGCGGGTCGCCGTCGATATAGAAGGCGGTGACGCGGGCCAGCGTGGACGTGCGGATCGTGAACGATCCTCCCCTAGGCACGAAATCGATCAAGTAGATTTGCCGACGCGAGCGGTCGCACTGAAGCGCGAACAGCGCCCGACCGGCATCCCCAAACATGGCACCGCTGCCCGCGTCAGTCGCTTGATACCGCCAGTTCCCCGGCGTCTGCGGCCAGTCGCGCCAGTCGCTCGCCAGCGGCGCGGGCGCGGGCGGGGGCAGGGCGGCGACGGACGGCGGCGTGACCCGGCGCACGGGCGACGGCGGAGGCGGCGCGGAAACGCAGCTTGTGATCACGAGCAGCACGGGCAGGGACAGGAGGATACGCACGCCCTGCTCATGCACCCGCGGTGCGCGGCGCTCAACCACCTTGGAACTGACAAGCGCGGAGCCGGTTGGAGCCTCGCATCAAAGGAACTTCAGCCTTGGCCGACCCCGTCCACCTCACGCCCTTGTTCCAGGCTAACGCCGCCGTGCCGGTCAAGGTCGAGGAGCGCGACGGCGGCGCGTTGGGCCAAGTCTATTCGGTGCTGGTCCACAAGGGCTCGGGCCGTGTCACCCACGCGGTGCTGAGCCTCGGCGGCTTCCTTGGCATGGGGCGCAGCTTCTACCCGGTCCCGTTCTCGCTCCTGCAATACGACCCGGTCCGCGACGTATACGTCGTCATGATCGACAAGCGCGTGCTAGAGGGCGGCCCGAGCTGGGCCAACAATGCGCCCGCCTTTGATCAGCCTTACGCCGACCGGGTCGCGAGCTATTACGGGGCGGCGCGGCAGGAATTGTCGGCGGGGTGACGTGGGCGGAGCCCTCGCGGCGGGCGGTGCTGCTGGGGCTGCTGACCGCTCCCGTCATCGCGCACGCCGCCCCGTCGCCGGGCCGCGCGGCCGCCCTGATCGCCGCAGCCCGGCGGCAGGTCGGGGTGACGCTCCGTTACGACCCGGGCTATACCGCCATACGCTACCCCGGCGGCGACGTGCCGCGAGAGCGTGGCGTCTGCACCGACGTCGTAATCCGCGCCTATCGCGATGCGTTCGGGCTGGACCTGCAGGCGGTGGTCCATGACGACATGGTGCGCGCGTTCGCCGCCTATCCGCACCGCTGGGGGCTGACACACCCGGACGCCAGCATCGACCATCGGCGCGTGCCGAATCTGCAGGTGTTCCTGACGCGACAGGGAGTGCGGCTGCCGCTCCCCGCCGATGCGCGGCAATGGCGGGCGGGCGACATCTTCACCTGCCTGATCGGCGGACGACTGCCGCACATCGGCATCGTGTCGGATCGCGGGCCGGGCTGGGTGATCCACAACATCGGCGCGGGCGCGCGTGAGGAGCCGGTATTATACGACTTCCCGCTGATCGGGCGGTTTCGCTGGCGGGTATAGTGGTAAGCGGGCGCTAGGCCGCGCGCGGGACGATGCGGTCGAGCGCGTCGCCCTCGTGTCGGGCGACCTCCTCAAGATCATACATATTCTGCAAACGGAGAAAAAATCCGTTCGACATGCCAAAATAGCGGGTCAGTCTTGCGTCGATCGACGCATCTACGTTGCGGCGACTGGCGATGAGATCGGCCAAAACATCAGGTGCTATACCGGTGCCCAGTGCCACCTCAGCAAGCTGAATATCGCTCCCGATCAAAAAGTCTTCACGCAGGACATCGCCCGGATGGACGTTGGCCAGCCGATCCTCATCCGCGATGGTAGTCCTCGATCCGGACATCGTCGGCACCTCCGTCGGACCAGCGGAAAGTGACCCGCCACTGGTCGTTGATACGTATGCTGTACCTTGAAGGCACAAAGCCGCGCAACTGCTCTAACCTGTTCCCGCGAGGAGTGGCGAGTTCATCAAGGTGCCCTGCGGCCTCGATCTGACGCAGCTTCCGCCAGGCGGTCGGTTGTATGT
>CAXSEO010000417.1:0-3214 GCA_964235525.1 uncultured Sphingomonas sp.
CGGCGGTCCATCTCGCGCGTCGCCGCCTCCACACCATAGTCGCCGCGCACCATGTGTTCGGCGACAAGCTGCACCTCGTCGAGGATGCGTTGCCATTCGGGGACGGCGGGCGGCGCGACCGCGGCGGCGATCTGGCGCGCGAACACGGTCGTCACGGGGTCGCTCGCGAGACTCGGGGTTTGCCACGCGGCGAGGCGGGTGGGCAGGTCGCCGGTGATGCCGTAGAGCTGCCGCTGGAGCGGCGCGCCGGTGAGGTACGCGACCAGGTGCCACGCCGCGTCGGGGTCGCGGGCGCGGCGGCTTACCGCGAGCGCGGTGCCGCGCGCCAGCGTGCGGGCTGGGCCACGCGGCCCCGGGGTCGCGACCGCGCTCCAGCTCGCGCGCGGGAACATCGCGACGCGGCGGCGAAGGTCGCCGATCGTCTCCGCGTCGGAAGGCAGGATCGCGAACCAGCCGCGCCGGAACGCGAGATAGCTGTCGCCGACCTCCGCATAGCTCACCATCGGCGCCCAGCGCTGGTCGAAGATCGACTTGTAGAACGCCAGCGCCGCGCGGAAGCCGGGCGACGAGAAGTTGCCGCGCGCGTCACGGTCGCGGAGCAGCGGGTCGGGTTGCGCGGCGGCGAAGTTGAACAGCGGGTCGGGCCAGTCGAGCGGCTGCAGCGTCGCGTAGCGGTCCGGGTGGCGGCGCTTGATCGCCTGCGCCATCCGCCCCCACTCCGCCCAGTCGAGCGGTGGCGCAGCATAGCCAATTTCCGCCAGCAGGTCGCGGCGATGATATTGCACCCAGCTGTTCGCGGTCCACGGCACCGCCACCGCGCGCGCGTTCACGGTCACGGACGCAAGCGCGCCGGGAAACTGACCTGCGAGCAGCGGCGAGCCCGGCGGCGGCGGGGCGAGCGCGCCGAGCAGTGACAGCTCAGGCAGCCACCCGCTGTCGACCATCATCACGTCGGGGAGCGAGTCTCCCGCGAAGCCGGTCAGCAGCTTCTCGTGCGCGCCAGTCCACGGCACCGCTTGCACGTCCACGCCGATGCCGGTCGCGCGCTCGAACGCGGGCAGCAGCAGCGGCGCGTTCTCGCCCTCGGTGCCGATCGCCCACCAGCTCAGCCGCCCGTCGCGCCGCCCGCGTCCGCACGCGGCGAGCGCGCCGCCCGCCGCCAGCGCCATCGCCCCGCGCCGCGAGATCACCGCCATTCCGGCTCAGTCCGCACCGCGCGCCTCCAATCCCGCCAAGCGCCTACCGGCGCGAGAACGCCCGCCCAAGCGGAAAACCGGAACCGCGTTAATCCACGTTGTCGCCCGGACCGGAAACCGTGGCGCGCGCGCATCACCGGCGCGTGAAACGACGCTCCCGGCAAGCCTGACGGTTGACGTGACGGCACCGCGCGCCTGCACGTTGGGCGATGACTGCAGTGGAGAGTCGGATGTTGCTGGTCGCCTATCGCCGCACGCTGTTGACCGGCGCGGCGCTTGTTTTCGCGCCCGTGGCCGCGCTCGCGCAGAGCACCCCCGCGCCAAGCACGGAGCAGGCGCAGGCCGCGCAAGGTGCCGCGGTCGCGCAGGCTCCCGCCACCGCCGACACCGCGTCGCCCGCTGAGGCGCAGGCCGACGAGGTGGTGGTCACCGGATCGCGCATCACCCGGCCTGAGTTCGCCGCGCCGAACCCGATCACCTCGTTCAACGCCGCTGCCATCCAGGAGTCGGGCAACACCAACATCACCAACTTTCTCGAGCGCGTTCCCGCGCTGACCGGGTCGCGCGACAACACCCAGACCTCGGGCGGCAATGCGGTCGCGACCAACCCGTTCGGCGAAGCGGGGCTCAACGAGCTCAACCTCCGCAACCTTGGCACCAACCGGACGCTGGTGCTGGTCAACGGCCGCCGTCATGTCGCGGGCGAGCCGAACACGGCGGCGGTCGACATCAACGCGATCCCCACCGACCTGATCGAGCGGGTCGACGTGCTGACCGGCGGCGCGTCGGCGGTGTACGGCGCCGACGGCGTATCGGGCGTCGTCAACTTCATTCTCAAGCGCGACTTCGACGGCGTATCCGCGCGTTCGCAGATCGGCATCTCCAGCCGTGGCGACGCCGCCAGCCAGTTCGTCTCGCTGGCGGCGGGCAAGACCTTCGCGGACGGGCGCGCCAACATCTCGCTCGCGTACGAATATGACCAGGAACAGCGGCTCGACAACAACGACCGCGACTATCTGACCGGTGCCCGGCGCGTGTACCTGATCCCCAACGACGCCAAGGCGACCAACCCCGCTGCGCCGAGCAACATCCTGGTCGGCGACCTGCGCTATCCGGGCGAGTCGCCGATCGGCGCGGTGTTCGTCACCGGCGGGGCCAATCCCGACTTCAACGGGCTGGGCCTGCCCTACAACAACGGCACGCCCGCGGCCTATTACGCGACCGGCGGCGACAACACCCCGGTGGCGGGGTTCTACTCGGGCGACCTCCAGCCGCACATCCTGCGCCACGATGTCAACCTGCTCGGCCATTACGACGTATCGGATGCGCTCAAGCTGTCGGTCGAGGCAAAGTACGCGCAGACCCGCGCGACCACCTACGATTACTATATCGGTACGTTCGGCATCCCGATCACGCTCGACAACCCGTTCGTGCCCGCGACGATCCGCAATGCCGCGATCGCGGACGGGGTGTCGACGGTGTACGTCAACCGCGACAACCTCGACTACGGTCGGCATGGCGAGAGCGACCTGCGCCAGACCTATCGCGGCGTGTTCGACGCCGCCGGGCGGATCAGCAGCCACGCGACTTATGACGCCTATTACGAGTACGGCCGCACCGATGTCGCGATCACCAAGCTGAACGACCTGCTCAACAACCAGTATAACGAAGCCGTCGACGCGGTCACCAACCCCGCTACCGGCCAGCCGGTGTGCCGCTCCAACCTCACCGGCGGCAACCCGGGTTGCATCCCCGTCAGCGTGTTCGGCCCCGGCCCGATCAGCCGCCAGGCGCTCGCCTTCTTCCAGATCAACGACACCAGCTTCGCGCGGCTCACCCAGTCGGTCGCCAATGCGTCGGTCAGCGGCGACTTCGGCCAGTTCTTCCGGCTGCCGGGCGGCGCGGTGCAGTTCTCGTTCGGCGGCGAGTACCGGCGCGAGACCAGCGCGTTCAACCCGAGTCAGAACCTCCAGAACAACGTCTTCGTGCCCTATACCGAGCCGACGCTGGTTGTACCA
>CAXSEO010000418.1:0-3213 GCA_964235525.1 uncultured Sphingomonas sp.
GCGGTCGCTTCCGCCTTTTTGCGGCCTCGGGTCTTGGGCGCGGGCGCATCGGCGGCGGGAGCGTCGTTCGCCGGGGCAGCGGCGCGCTGGCCGGGCTTGCGGCCAAGGCCGATCTTCTTGGCCATCTCACGCCGGTGCGTCGAATAGTTCTCGGCCACCATCGGGTAATCAGACTTGAGATTGTAGCGCTTGCGATACTCGTCGGGCGTCAGGCCGTTGCTCGACAGGTGGCGACGCAGCGTCTTGTAGGGCTTGCCGTCGATCATCGAGATGATGTGGTCCTTGGACGACAGCGACTTGCGCGGCGTCACCTTCGCCGTGTGCTCGACGGGGGCGGCGGGCTGTTCCTGCGGCTCGTCGGTCGCGCCGCTGTTCGCGAGGCCGTTCACCGCGTCGTGCATCCGCGCGAGAAAGGCGGGCACGTCTTCGGCGTTGGCGCGGGTGTTGGCGTTGGACAGCCAGGCGATGGTGAGTTCGGTCGCGAGCTCGACCGGATTGATGGCAGAAAGATCGTCGGACAAGTTTGTTCTCCTTTGAACGTGCGCGCTCTGTACCGGAACGCGTCTTTGCGTCAACAGGAGAGAAGCTTGCAAGTGCTTGGAGCGTACCGGAAGCTTCATCGGTGCCAGTGACACTGCTTGGCCAACGAAGAACTGGTCACCCGCTACTTTGAGCGGCGGACTTGAGCGCACGCATCACCGCCGGGGTGATCCGTCCGACAATCACCGTCACGCCCCGTGCATTGGGGTGCAAGCCGTCGGCCTGGATCAGGTCGCGCCGTCCGGCCACGCCGTCATAGAAGAACGGATAGAACGCAATGCGATGCTGTCTGGCCAGCGCCGGATACAGCGCGTCGAACCGCCGCCGATAGTCGGTGCCGAGGTTGGGCGACGCCCGCATCCCGGTCAGAAATACGGGGATGTGGCGTCGCGCCAGTTCGTCGAGGATCGCGGCGAGGTTCTGCTCGGTCTGTTCGGGCGGCAGCCCGCGCAGCATGTCGTTCGCGCCCAGCTCGACGATCACCAGGTCCGGCGCGCGTGGCAGTCCGCGCAATCCCCAGCGCAGCCGCGCCAGCGCTTGCCGTGCGGTGTCGCCCGAGACGCCGCCGTTCGCGACCGTCGCGTCCACCCCCGCCCGGCGCAGCGCCGCCTGCAGCTGGACGGTGAAGCCCTGCTGCGGCGGCAGGCCGTATCCTTCGGTCAGGCTGTCGCCCAGCGCCCAGACCAGCGGCCCCGCGCTCGCCGGGGTCGCACAGACTAGCGCGAGGTGGACAATCGCGGCCCGCCAGCCATATCGCATCGATGATGTCATCCCCCTCGCCTACCAGCGTCATCGCCGCGCGCAACGTGACGCTGTCGCTGGGGCCGGCGAATGCGCGCACCGATATCCTGCGCGGCATCGACCTGACGGTCGGCGCGGGCGAGAGCGTGGCGCTGCTGGGTCCGTCCGGCTCGGGCAAGTCGTCGCTGATGGCGGTGCTGGCGGGGCTGGAGCGGCCGACCGGCGGCGAGGTGCAGGTCACCGGGCTAGACTTTGCGCGGCTCGACGAGGACGCGCTGGCGGTGGCGCGACGCGGGCGGATCGGGGTGGTGCTGCAGGCGTTTCACCTGCTGCCCGGCATGACCGCGCTCGAGAATGTCGCGGTGCCTCTGGAACTGGCGGGCGCGCGCGATGCCTGGGCGCGGGCGGAAGCGGGGCTGGCGGCGGTGGGGCTGTCCCACCGGCTGCGCCATTACCCGGCCCAGCTGTCTGGGGGCGAGCAGCAGCGGGTCGCCATCGCCCGCGCTCTCGGCCCGCGTCCCGCGCTGCTGTTCGCGGACGAGCCGACCGGCAATCTCGACACCGCGACCGGCGCGGCAATCATGGACCTGCTGTTCGCGCGTCAGCGCGAGGAAGGCGCGACCGTGTTCCTGATCACCCACGACGCGCGGCTGGCGGAGCGATGCGCGCGGGTGGTGGAGCTGGCTGACGGGCGTATCGTGGCGGACCCGGGGTGAGGCGACGGGGTGGCCTTCGTTCCGGATTGCGGCTGCGTCACCCTCTCCCGCTTGCGGGAAAGGAGGGGCCCGCTCGCCGTAGGCGAGTGAGAGGTGAGGGTCTTCTTCAACAGCGCGGGACGATGGTAGAAGGCCCTCACCCAACCCTCTCCCGCGGGCGGGAGAGGGCCAAGTGCTAGCCATCCGTCTCGCTCTCCGCGACCTTCGCCGCGGCGGGCGCGGGTTGTGGCTGTTGGCCTTGTGCCTGTTCCTCGGCACCGCCGGGCTGGCGGGGATCGGCAGCCTGTCCGCGTCCTTGCTCGCCGGGCTGGCGGCGCAGGCGCGCGCGACGCTGGGCGGTGACCTCGAGCTGCGCGTGTCGCAGCGGCGGGCCAGTGTCGCCGAACTCGCCAGCTTCGCCGCGTACGGCCGCGCGTCGGAGACGGTGCGGATGCGCGCGATGGCCGATCCGCTCAACGGCACCGCGCCCGCGCTCGCTGACCTTAAGGCGGTCGACACCGCCTGGCCGCTGGTCGGGCGCGCGACATTCACCGGCGCGCGCCCGCACGGGCTGCAGGCTGCGCTCGCCCCCGCGCTGGCGGAGCGGCTGGGAGTGCGCGTTGGCAGTCCTATCCGCGTCGGCGACGCGCGGCTGACCGTCAGCGGGCTGCTCACCGGCGAACCCGACTCGCTCGGCGAAGGCTTCCGGCTTGGCCCCGCGCTGATCGTCGACCTCGCCGCGCTCGACGCCGCCGGGCTGGAACAGCCGGGCAGCCTGTTCGAGGCGCGCTATCGCATCGTCCTGCCGCGCGGCGCGGACGCGCGTCGGGTGGGCGAGCGACTGGTCGCGCGCTATCCCGGCGCGGGGTGGAGCTTCCGCACAGTCGACCAAGCGGCGGGTAGCCTCAAGCGCGGGGTCGGCGAGCTTGGCCAGTTCCTGCTACTCGTCGGCCTGTCCGCGCTGGCGATCGCGGGTGTCGGCGTCGGCAGCGGCGTGGGCGCGTGGCTGGCGGGCAAGACCGGCGAGGTGGCGACGCTGAAGGTGCTCGGCGCGCGATCCGGGCTGATCGCGGGGATCGTCGGCGGCGAGCTGGCGCTGGTGGCGGGGGCGGCGGCGCTGGCGGGATTGCTGCTCGGGGCGGCGACCCCGTGGCTGGTGGTGCGGGTCGCCGGAAGCGCGTTGCCGGTCCAGCCACGGCTGGCGCTCTACCCCGAGCCGTTGCTCGTCGCCGCCGCG
>CAXSEO010000419.1:0-3204 GCA_964235525.1 uncultured Sphingomonas sp.
ATAGGCGAGCCATGGCCTGACCACCGTGCCGCTGAGGATCGCGACGATTGGGATCAGCAGGGCCAGCAATGGGATCAAGACCCAAATGTTGTCGCCGCCGAAAGCGGCTCCTCCGTTTCCGCCCATCAAAGTATCCTTTCTATCGGTCGCGAAGGGCTTCGATCTCGCGCGCGGTGCGCTCGGCGGGATCGGTGGCAATGCGTTCGAGCACCGCGATCCGTTCCTCCAGCCGGCTGACCTGCCCGGTCAGCCGCTCGTTCTCGTTGGTGAGCAGCGAGACGGTGCGATCCCGGTCGGGTGTGTCAGCTCGTCGCTGGCGGCGGTTTTTCCATGCTTCCGGCTCATAGCCATGGCGCATCCTGAGCCAATTGTTGAACGCATAGGTGATCGGCCCGACGGTGAAGATGGCGATCGGGACGAGGATGCCGAGGTCGTGCATAGGTAAGCTCCCCTGGGGCTTGGCGGCTCAGCGCAGCGAGTCGATCTCGCTGGCGAGCCGGGTGTCGCGGCTGGTGTAGAAGGTCTCGATATCGGCGAGCCGCCGGTCGAGGTCGCGCATGGTGGATCGCACCTCGTCGGCGGATCGCTTCGGGTTCGACCGCACCCCCTGCCAGAAGCGCGCATCGTCGGCGCTGTCGTACAACCCGCTCGGCTGTTCCCGCGCCTTCCAGGCTATCGCGAAATAGGCGGCCAGCGCGATAAGGTGCGTGGTAAGGATCAACACCACCGCGAGCGCGCGCACCAGGGTGAGGTTGATGCCGGTATAATCGGCGATGCCGGCGCAGACCCCGGCGACCTTGCCGCGCTGCTTGTCGAGGTAGAATTGCGTGCGGGCGGCCATGTCAGCTCCTCCGGTTCAGGTCATAGCCGACGGGCGTCGGCGTCGGGCGGGTGCCGACGCTGGTCGGCGGGCGGTAATCGGGGTTGTCGAGCGCGACGAGCCGCTCGACGGTCTGGACACGCTCATCGAGACGGCGGGCGAGGTGGAACATCTCGTCCAGCATCTTCTCGTCCTCCTGCGTGATCCGGGGAGCCTGCTTCCATTTCGTGACGTAGTGCAGGATCAGCCATGGCAAGCCGATAAGCATGGAGGGAAGGGCGACCAGTGGAACGATAACATCTTCTCCCACGTCAGCCCTCCCTGCCAAGCCGCGCCTTAAGCGCGGCCAGTTCGGCGTCGACCTTGTCCGACGCCTTCAGGTCGGCGATCTCCTCGTCCAGGCTCTTGGGGCCGCTGCCCAGGCCCATCGCCTCCGCGCGGCCCTCGGCATAGTCGACCCGGCGCTCGAGCACGTCGAAGCGGCTGAACGCCTCGGCGGTGCGCGGGCCGTTCCACATCTCGCGGAGCTTCGCGCGGTTGTTCGCGCTCTCCAGCCGGGTGTTGATCCCGTTCTGCTTGGCGCGCGCTTCCGTCAGCTTCTTCTGCAGCTTGGCGATATCTTCCTCGCTGGCGCGCAGCGCGTCGTCGAGCACCTGCACCTCCGCCTTTAGCTGATCGGCCATGTCCGCCGCCTTCTGCCGCTCGACCAGCGCCGCCTTGGCGAGGTCTTCGCGGTTCTTGGACAGCGCCAGTTCCGCCTTTTCCGTCCAGCTCGCCTGCAAGCCGTCGAGCTTGGCGATGTGACGGCGCATCTCCTTGCCGTCGGCGATGGTGCGCGCGGCGGAGGCGCGGACCTCGACCAGCGTCTCCTCCATCTCGAGGATGATGACGCGGATCATCTTGGCAGGGTCCTCCGCGCGGTCGAGCAGGTCGGTGAAATTGGCGGCGACGATGTCGCGGGTGCGGGAGAATATTCCCATGAAGGCGGCTCCTGGCGGTGCGGCGTCGCGGCCTTCAAAGGCGCGCGCGCGGGGGTAGGGGGAGAGGTCGTTCATGCCACGGCACCGGCTGGTGACGCCAGCGCCGGGGCGGGGGTCCGGGCGGGGCCGACCGCGCCTGCGAGTAGCAGCACGCTGAGGAGGGCCGTGGCGGTGGTGGCGGCGAGATGGCGGGTGAAGCGGGTCATCGGTGTTTCCTTGGCTGTTTGATCGCCGCGACGGCGGCTTGCCCACAGCATTGCATCCACCGTGCCAACTGCGTGACTGCAATGATCTCAATCACTTAGCCGTTCCGCGCCGGCTCGCGCCGATTTCGCGCTTGCGAAGACTTGGGATTCCGCGCCAACCTGTAAGCATGGAGCGGGCCAGCCAGGTCATCGGGCAAGCGAGCGCGTTTCTCGATGCGCTGGAACGCGCCAGCCGCGCGGCGGCGCTCGACCGACCGGTGCTGGTGGTCGGCGAGCGGGGGACGGGCAAGGAGCTGGTCGCCGAGCGCCTCCACCGCCTGTCGCCGCGATGGGACCACCCGATGGTGGTGATGAACTGCGCCGCGCTGCCCGAGACGCTGATCGAGGCGGAGCTGTTCGGGCACGAGGCGGGCGCGTTCACCGGCGCGACACGGGCACGGGTCGGGCGGTTCGAGGAGGCGCATGGCGGCACTCTGTTCCTCGACGAGCTCGGCACGCTGTCGATGGCGGCGCAGGAGCGGCTGCTGCGCGCGGTCGAATATGGCGAGGTGACGCGGATCGGTGCGTCGCGGCCGCTGCGGGTCGATGTCCGCATCGTCGCCGCCACCAACGAGCATCTCCCCGACCGGGTCGCGCGCCACCAGTTCCGCGCCGACCTGCTCGACCGGCTGAGCTTCGAGGTGGTGACGCTGCCGCCGCTGCGCGCGCGGACCGGCGATGTCGTCGCGCTCGCCGATCATTTCGGGCGGCGGATGGCGTCGGAGCTGGGCTGGGAGCGCTGGCCGGGGTTCACGGCGGAAGCGGGGCAGGCGCTCGCCGCGCATCCGTGGCCCGGCAATGTCCGCGAGCTTCGCAACGTGGTCGAGCGCGCGGTGTACCGATGGGATGAAGCGGGGCCGGTCGGCGCGGTCGAGTTCGACCCGTTCGCCTCGCCCTACCGGCCCGGGGGCATCGCCGAGCCCGCGCCTCCGTCCGCGTCCCCGCCCGAGCGGGCGGGGGCGCCGGTCGCGGCGTGCGAAACGGGGCCGTCCGACTTCAAGTCGCGCGTCGCCCGGTTCGAGCGCGAGCTGCTGGCGGGGTCGCTTGCCGAGCACCGCTTCAACCAGCGCGCGACCGCCGACGCGCTCGGCCTCAGCTACGACCAGCTCCGTCACGCGCTGAAGCGCCATGATCTCGCTTGACCGCGCGTCCGGAGCCA
>CAXSEO010000420.1:0-3204 GCA_964235525.1 uncultured Sphingomonas sp.
CACCTCGAATGAGTGGTCGAAACCCGTGCGTTCCCGAATCAGCGCCGCGGCTTCGTGTTTGGACAGCGACGTGCCCGGCTTGGCCCCTCCCGGCACGAAGAACCACAGGTCGCCCGCATCCATCGGCCCCAGCGCGCTGAACCCGTCCTTGCCGATCTGCCAGTAGATCGCGGCCGGCCCGAACGGGTGGGCGTCGGCCAATCCGGGCGCTCGGAAAACGATGTTGTAGTGATGCGACAATTCGTTCCGACCTTCCAGCTTCGCCCCGATCAGATCGCGCACTGCGCTGCGGGCACCGTCGGCACCGATCAGGTAGCGCGCGCGGACCTGATACTCGCCGAAGTCCGAGCGAAGCGTCGCCATCACTCCAGCCGCGTCCTGCTCGGCTGTGATGAACGACATACCGAAACGCGCGTCGACGCCCGACAACGTTTGCACCTTGTCGAGCAGTACCTTCTCGAGCCGATATTGCGGGACCCATTGCGCGTGCTCTGGATAACGCGCATCGCGTTCGGGAGAAGCATTGAACGCGTCGGCGAAGCGGGCGAGTTCGCGCCCGCCGGGTCCGAGGCGAGTCACAAACACCATGTTATTTGGATAGTCAACGCCGAACGGCGCTTGGGCGGCGAGCCGGTCCGCGATTCCCCAGCGGCGCAGGTGCGTGCGGGTCCGTACGTTGCTGGTCTTGGCGCGCGGCGCGACACCGACCCGCTCGTTGCGCTCGATTAACAGGACCCGGACGCCGCGCGTGCCCAGTTCGATCGCTGCGGCCAGCCCCGCCGGACCCGCACCGACGACTAGAACGTCAGTGTCGATCATCCCGCAACCTTGTTTTCGATGGCACCGATCCTGTCGACCTCGCACCGGACCACGTCGCCGCGCTGCAGAAATACGGGAGGGTTCCTGGCAACGCCGACGCCGTCGGGCGTGCCGGTCGCGATCAAGTCGCCGGGGTCGAGCGTGAACGCCTGCGACAAATAGGCGATCTGGTCCCACACGTCGTAAATGAGTCCGCTCGTGTTACCGTCCTGACGCAGCTCGCCGTTGACGTAACAGCGCAGGCCAAGGCTGTGCGGGTCCTCGATCTCATCGGCCGTCACGATCCACGGGCCAATCGGCCCGTGCGTGTCGAAGGATTTGCCGACCGTGAAAGTCGGCGAGTGTTTCTGCCAGTCCCGTGCGGTCACGTCGTCGCAGACAGTATAGCCGAACACATGCGCCCTTGCGCCAGCGGCGGTCACGTTTTTGGCGGACTTGCCGATCACGACGGCGAGTTCGGCCTCATAGTCAAGTTGTTCGGTCGCGCCTGGCTCGATGTCGTCGAACGGTCCCGCGATGCAGCTGGTCTGCTTGTTGAACCAATACTGGTGATCCGGCACCGCGACGCCCAGCTTCTGCGCTTCCGCGACGTGCTTCTTGTAATTCATCCCGATCGCCAGGAATTTGCCGGGACGCTCGATCGGCGCAAGCAGTCGCATTCCGCCGAGTTCCCGCGAGCCGTTTCCGCCGTTCACAGCATCGCGCGCGGCCTGCAACGCTTCGTCACCACCTTCGATGAGCGAGAGCATTGTAGGGAACCTACCGGCGAGCGCATCGAGCGGGACGACTTTATCTCCGCTGAGGACGCCGAGCCGAGCGCGACCACCTTCGAGGAAGCGGAGCAGTCTCATCACGTTTCTCCTGAAGGCTGAAGCCACGAAGCCTCTTCGAAGAAGGATGCCAGCCTGTAGTCCCATACGCAATATATATTTAGGGTCGCTTTGCGTGTAGGATCGGCTAGGGTCGCGAGGTTAGGGGAGTGACACAATGGCAAAGGTGATCATCACGTGCGCCGTGACGGGTTCGATCCATACCCCCTCGATGTCGCCGCACCTGCCGATAACTGCCGAGGAGATCATCGAATCCGCCGTGGGTGCCGCAGAAGCTGGTGCGGCGATCGTGCACCTGCACGCGCGTGACCCGGAGACGGGACGGCCGGACCAATCGCCCGAGGCGTTCGGCCGGTTTCTGCCCTCAATTCGGCAGCGCGCCGATGTCGTCGTCAACATTACGACGGGCGGCGCGCCCTTCATGACGGTCGAAGAGCGGGTCGCGCCGGCCGCGAAGTTCAAGCCGGAAGTTGCAAGCCTCAATATGGGCAGCATGAACTTCGGCCTGTTCCCGATGCTGAAACGATTCAAGGACTTCAGGCAGGAGTGGGAACCGGCGATGCTTGAGGGCAGCCGCGATCTGGTGTTCCGCAATACCTACAAGGATATCCAGTATGTGCTGGACACCTGCAACGCGGGCGGCACTCGCTACGAGTTCGAGTGCTACGACACTGCGCACCTCCACAACCTGCATTATTTCTGGCGCGAGGGCGTGGTGCGAGGCCCGCTGTTCATCCAAACCGTGTTCGGGCTGATGGGCGGCATCGGCGCGCATCCCGACGAGATTCTCCACATGAAGCGCACCGCCGACCGGCTGTTCGGCGATCACTATGTCTGGTCGGTGCTGGGAGCTGGGTCCTCCCAAATGAGGGTCGCGGCAATCGCCGCGGCGATGGGCGGCAATGTCCGGGTCGGCCTGGAGGACTCGCTGTGGATTGGCGCGGGGCGCCTGGCGGACAGCAACGCGCAGCAGGTCCGGCAGGTGCGCCAGATCGTCGAAGGGCTGGGGCTGGAGGTCGCGACGCCGGACGAGGCTCGCGAGATGCTGTCGCTGAAGGGCGGCGACCGGGTCAGCTTCTAAGGCGAGCAATCGGGTGGCCGGGCCCGCAAGACCGCAACAGGAGTAAAGCACATGCCAAGCGTTTTCAGAGTGGCCTATCTCGACCTGGCGACGCCGTCGATCGACGCCGCACGCGCCTATTATGACGGCGTCCTCGGGGCGACCACGGTAGAGCAGGCGGGCGGCGCGGCGTATCTCAGCCTTGGCCTTGACCACCATAATCTTGCGCTCCGGCAAGCCGATCACGCCGGGCTGGCCGCGATCGGCTTGCAGATCGGGCCGGGCGTGGAGCTTGCCGACCTGCAGCGCCGGATCGAGGCGTTGGGCCTAAAGGTCGAACAACGAGCGGATGCGCGGCCAGGCGTGCCCCGGCTGCTCGCCGTCACCGATCTGGGCGGGCACACTTTCCACCTGCTGCCCGAACTGGCGACGGCGGGCGCGGGCTTCAGCGGCCGTGGCGTGGACCCCGTCCGGCTCGGCCATGTCGCCATCGTG
>CAXSEO010000421.1:0-3186 GCA_964235525.1 uncultured Sphingomonas sp.
ATACGCGGTGAGGTCGGGACGGGGCCGCAGCACCCGCCCGCCGAGCCCACCTTTTCTCCCTCTCCCCAAAGGGGAGGGTCGACGAGCGCCGGAGCGGGTACAAACCGCGCATGGCCGCCAGCGACACCGCTCCTGTCGGGATCGACGACCCGACCGGTCCTTATAACCGCGACGTGCAGACGTTCCCGCGTCTGACGGAGGAGAAGGCGCTCCGGGTGGTTATGACGTGGAGGAGCAGCCCGCCGACCGGGTGCTGGTGTCGGAGCACGGCCAGCGCAGCGTCCACTCCCTCCTGGTGCCCGACGGCGCGCTCGAGATTTCGACACCGCCGCGGACGGCGCGCCCAACGTGTTCACCACCACGCCGCGAACCAGTTCACCGGAGAGATGGGTCTGTTCAACCCGGTGCTGATCCTGCCCGGTCACCAAATCCTCAGGAACCCGGGCAACACCGAGCTTGCCGACGCGCTCGGGATCAGCGAAACGCTCGACCCGGACAAGGTCTATGACGTGACGGTGATCGGCGCGGGGCCTGCGTGCTGGCGGGGGCAATCTATGCCGCGTCGGAGCGGCTCTCGACCGGCCTCAGACAGTCTGGATCGACGTTGCGCGATAAGGGCGAGGCCGCTTGTAGCGCTGGCCAGGCGGCCTATGGCGGCGCGGTGTCTCGGGTAGATCGCCTCCGCGTCGCGCTCCGTTGGCTACTGGTCGCGGTCTACTTGCTCGCCGGAGTGCTGCACCTGGTCGCGCCGAGCCCGTTCCTGTCGATCGTCCCGGTTTGGGTACCGTTCCCCAGGCAGGTCGTGCTGCTGACCGGGCTGTGCGAGATCGCCGGCGCTGTCGGGCTGATGCTGCCCCGATGGCGCCGCCTCGCCGCCGTCATGCTGGCTTTATACGCGATCTGCGTGTTCCCCGCGAACATCAAGCACGCCATCGACGGGCTCATGTACGGTCGCAACCAGCTTGGCCCGGCCTATCACCTGCCGCGGTTGTTCTTCCAGCCGGTGATCGTCTGGTGGACGTTGTTCGCCGGCGGCATCATCAATTGGCCGTTCGGCACCCGGCATCGAACCTAGGTCAGGGCGAGCAGTGCGAGCGGCAATCGAGCCAGCCTACGCCTCCCATTCTTTGATCACGCTGTCGATGAGGGACACATCCGAAGGGATCTGGCCGTCGAGCATCAGCGTGGCCAGCCCATGAACCAGCGCCCAGGCCTGGATCGCACCAACCTCAACCTGATCCTCCTTCGCGCCGTCCGGCAGGTTCGCCGCCGCGTTCGCGCGCAGGAACCGCAACGCTTCGGTCTCGCCCGACGAGCGGGCCAGCGCGGACGAGGCGAAGATCAGCCTGAACAACGCCGGATGCGCGAGCGCGAACCGTACATAGGCGCGGCCCGTGGCGGCGAACCCCGCGACGCCGCCGCCAGCCTGGTCGGAGGCAAGATGCTGGCTGGCGGCAAGACGCTCGACGCCCTCGCGCGCAAGCGCCGTCATCAGCGCGGTCTTGTCCGGGAAATGGCGGTACACCGCCGTGGCGCTCACGCCAACGGTCCGCGCCATCTCTCGCAATGAGAGACCTTCGACGTCGCGCTCGGCGAGCAACGCCAAGCCCGCGTCGACCAGCGCGGCACGCAGATCACCATGGTGGTACGGCTTCGCTTCCATGTTGACACCGTTATCTTGAATGCCATGGTGACGTTGTAAACATTGGAGGTCGAGATGGCCAGTCGAGTCGAGACGCTGATCCGGGCAGGAGTCACCAAGGGCGTGGAAGCAGTTGCAGCGTTCAACCGCGCCCGCCTGCCTGAGCCGACGGCGCATCCGTTCCTGACGGGCATCCACGCGCCAATGGAGCGCGAGCTGACCCTCACCGACCTGGCGGTCAGCGGCACGATCCCCGCCGCGCTCGACGGCCGTTACCTGCGGATCGGCCCCAACCCGGTCGCAGCAGACCCAGCCTCCTACCACTGGTTCATCGGCGACGGCATGGTCCACGGACTCGCCCTGAAGGACGGCCGCGCGCTTTGGTACCGCAACCGCTGGATCCGCTCGCGCGCGGTCGCGGGCGCACTGGGCAAGGAACCCGCGCCGGGACCGCGTCACGACGGTTTCGACACCGTCAACACCAACGTCGTCGATGTCGCCGGTCGCACCTTCGCGCTGGTGGAGGCGGGCAGCTACCCCGTCGAACTCTCCGACACGCTGGAGACCCAGGCCTATAACCCGTTCGACGGCACGCTCGCCGGCTCGTTCACCGCGCATCCGCACCGCGACCCGTTGACCGGCGAGCAGCACGCGATCTGCTACGAGGGCCGCAACCCTGGCGAAATCCGCCACGTCGTGATCGACGCCGCTGGAAAGGTCGTCCGCGAGCAGCCGATCGCGGTCGAGCACGGGCCGATGATCCACGATTGCGCGATCACCGCGCGGTATGTCGTCATCCTCGACTTGCCGGTGACGTTCTCGATGCGGACGTTGATCGGCGGCCACGGCCTTCCCTATCGCTGGAACCCCGAGCACAAGGCACGCGTCGGCTTGATGCCGCGCGACGGCAACGCGGCGGACATCATCTGGTGCGACGCCGATCCGGCCTATGTGTTTCATGTCGTCAACGCTTACGACCTTCCAGATGGGCGCGTGACGCTCGACGTCTGCGCCTATGCCACCATGTTCGCAGGGAAGCATGGCGGCCCTGACACGATGTCGCGGGGACTCGAGCGCTGGACGGTCGATCCGGCGACCGCCACCGTCAGCATGCGCGCGGTCGATCCGGCGGCGCAGGAGTTCCCGCGCATCGACGAGCGTCGCTGCGGGCAGCCTTACCGCTATGCCTATACGATGGCGCTCGACGGGAGCGCCGGCTTCGTGCTCGGCGGGTCGCTTTACAAGCACGACGTGATCGCCGGCACTCGCCAGGTCCACGACTTCGGTCAGGGCCGGCGACCGGGAGAGTTCGTGTTCGTGCCCGCCAGCGCCGATGCCGCGGAGGACGAAGGCTGGCTGATCGGGCTGGTCATCGACACGGAGGCGGATACCACCGACCTCACCGTGATCGACGCCCGCGATTTCGAGGCGCCGCCGGTGGCCACGGTGCGCCTGTCGCACCGTGTGCCGCCGGGCTTCCACGGCAACTGGTTGCCGGCGGAGCCACGCCGGTGAGCGCCGTCCCGCAAGCCTGGACCGGAGGA
>CAXSEO010000422.1:0-3185 GCA_964235525.1 uncultured Sphingomonas sp.
TCAGCCGCTGACGACCGACACGATCCTGGCCGCGCAGGGCGGCGTCACCGGGCGGTTCGCGGGCGCGACCAGCAATCTCGCGTTCCTGACCCCGTATCTCGCCTATGCACCGACGGCGGTGACGCTGGAACTCGGCCGCAACGACATCTCGTTCGCGGCCGAGGCGAGCGCGCCCAACGGCGTCGCGGTCGCCAACGCGATCGCGGCGCGCGGTCTGGGCGACCCGATCTACAATGCGATTCTGGTCCAGTCCGCCGCCGGCGCGGCCAGTGCGTTCGCCGAACTGTCGGGCGAGATCCACGCCACGGTGCCGACCGAGATCATCGACAGCGACCGGCGGGTGCGCGACGCGGTGCTCGACCATGCGCGCACGGCGCAGGGGACGGGCGTCGGGCTGTGGCTGCAAAGCCTCGCCAGCTTCGTCCAATCGCGCGACCAGCCGTCGGCGTTCGGGTTCAACGCCAGCCGCTACGGCGTCTATGGCGGGGTCGACTACGCCTTTGGTGGCTTCCGCGTCGGCGTGAGCGGCGGGCACATCGAGAGCAAGCTGCGCGTGCCCGGTCTCGCCAGCCGGGCCGAGATCACCAGCGAGCTGATCGGCGGCAGCGTCGGCTACGCCGCGCCGAACAGCCGCCTGAGCGCGGCGGCGGGGGTCACGCATGGCTGGCACAACGCCGACACGACGCGGCTGGTCGATACCGCCGGGCTTGCCGGGTCGTACTTGGCGAGTTCGCACATCCAGACGACGCAGGCTTTTGGCGAGCTCGGCTATGCACTGCTCCGTGGTCCGCTGACGCTGACGCCGTTTCTTCGCTATGATCGCGACTGGGAGCGCGCGGACGCGCTGAGCGAGATCGGCGGCGCGGCCGCGCTCACGCTCGCCGCCGAGCGGCACCACGCCGATTTCGGCACGGCGGGCGCACGCCTCGCGGGTGACTATCCGCTTGGCAGAAACCTGATCCTCGAACCGCATGCCTCGGCCGGCTATCTGCGCGGCTGGAGTGGGCTGGCGACCACCCGCTCCGCGACGTTCGGCGGCGCGGGGCCGGCGTTCACGGTCACCGGCGACCGGCTCGGACGTGACAGCGTGGATGCGAACGGCGGTGTGGACCTGCTGGTCGACCAACACCTTCGCCTCGGCCTCAGCGGCTACTTTACCCGGTCGACCGAATGGAGCGACCATGGCGGGGCGTTGACCGCCAGCGTCCGCTTCTGAACCGCCGCGCCGAAGCCGAGAGGCTGGTGATTGCGCATGAGTTTGTCGAACTGCTTGGAGCGTTCACCTTCGCCCAACCTCAAGCGACGCCGAGCCTGCCGCGTTCCCCGCTGTGGGGCGTCGCGAGCTCCTCGGGCGTCACGAAACCGGCCAGATCCGCCACCTCGAAAAACGGCCGGATCTCGATCTCACCGCGATGGGATCCGGGACTGGGGCAGCGACTAGCCCAGGCCACCGCCTCGTCCATGTCCTTCACCTCCCAGATCGCAAAACCGGCGACCAGCTCGCGCGTCTCGCCGAACGACCCGTCGATGACGGCGTGGCTGGCGCCATCGAAGGCGATGCGCTTCGACTCGGCGCCGGGCTTCAGTCCCGCTGCGGCGACAAAGACACCGGCCTCGACCATCTCCTCGGTGAGCCGATCCATCGCCGCGAATGCCTCCATCATCTCGGGGGTCGGGGCCATGCCGTTCTCGCCGGCTTCCGCGGCTTTGAAGAACACCATCACGCGCATCATACCGTCTCCTTCCTGCTGACGACCGGCGAGGGCTTGCACCGGGGCGACGCGCGCGCCTAGCCTTGCCAGGCTATACCGAAGGGGGCTCCATGACCATCACCGCACGTCTCGCCGCCGCGACCGCCACGCTCGCGCTCGTGGCATCGTCCGCGACCGGGCAGGGCGCGCCGCGCGATCCCAAGGCGCTCGAGGCGGCGTTCGATGCGCGCGTCAGCAGCGCGGACCAGCTCGCGTGGCTGCGCGAGATGTCGTCCGCGCCCAACCATGTCGGCAGCCCGCATGACCGCGCCAACGCCCAGTTCGAGCTGGCGTTGTTCAAGCAGTGGGGCTGGGACGCGCATATCGAGACGTTCCAGGTCCTCTACCCGACCCCGATCAGCACGGCGCTCGAGCTGCTCGCGCCCGAGCGGGTCACCCTCGGCGGGCAGGAGCCGGCGGTGGTGGAGGACCCGAGCTCGCAGCATCTGGAGGGCGCGCTGCCGCCGTATGTCGCCTATCAGGGCGATGGCGATGTCACCGCGCCGGTGGTCTACGTCAATTACGGCATGCCCGACGACTATGACGCGCTCGCGCAGCGCGGCATCGACGTGCGCGGCAAGATCGTGCTCGCGCGCTATGGCGGCGGCTGGCGCGGGTTGAAGCCCAAGCTGGCACAGGAACACGGCGCGATCGGCTGCCTCATCTATTCTGACCCGGCGGATGATGGTTATGCCAGCAACGACCCGTACCCGCGCGGCGGCGGTCGCCCGCCCGCCGGGGTGCAGCGCGGGTCGGTGCAAGACATCACGCACAGCCCGGGCGATCCGCTCACCCCCGGCATCGGCGCGACCGAAGGTGCCAAGCGGCTGACCCGCGAGACCGCGCCGACGATCCTCCGCATCCCCGCGCTGCCGATCTCGTACGCGGATGCGACCCGGATCATGGCGGGACTGCAGGGGCCGGTGGTGACGGGCCGCGCGCGCGGGGCGCTGCCGCTCGCCTATCACTGGGGCGGCAGCCCGGCGGTGCGGGTCCACCTCGCGGTCAAGTCGGACTGGTCGCTGAAGCCCGTGTACGACGTCATCGCCACCCTGCGCGGGCGTTCGAAGCCCGACGAGTGGGTGATCCGCGGCAACCACCATGACGGGTGGGTGTTCGGTGCCAGCGATCCGCTGACCGGGCAGGTCGCGCTGCTGAGCGAGGCCAAGGCGCTCGGCGCGCTCGCTCGCGAGGGCTGGCGACCCGAGCGGACGATCATCTACGCCAGCTGGGACGGCGAGGAGCCGGGGCTGATCGGCTCGACCGAATGGGCGGAAGCGCATGCCGACGAGCTGAGCCGTCATGCGGTGCTCTACCTCAACACCGACAGCAACGGGCGCGGGTTCCTCAACGCAGAAGGCCGCCCCGCTCGCCACCATTTCGCCACCGGGGCCGCGCGCGACGTGGCCGACCCGCGCACGGGCGTGCCGGTGC
>CAXSEO010000423.1:0-3183 GCA_964235525.1 uncultured Sphingomonas sp.
CGATCCACAACGCGACGGGCGTGCGCGTGCGCGACTACCCCATCACGCTCGACAAACACCTGACGTACCTGCCGGCAGTGGCCTGATCCGTCGAACACGATGGCGGTGACGATCCAACGACGGCCACTCAGCCCGCTTCTGACGCTGCCCAGCTTCGGACATCCGTTCATCTCGCAGGCGGAGTAGATATTGAGGTCATCGAGCACATGCGGATAGATAAGGCGAATGAGCAACGATCTGACACCCTCGTCCCAGGCAGCAGAGATGATCAGGCGCGTATCGCCGGACGGTCGTGCAAGGGCGCGGCGGGAGCGAGAGAAGCGACAGCAGGCGACCGCACGTGCCATCACGCGAGTGATCCTTGCGGCACTCGCCGTTTCGGCGGCCGCGAGTATTGTCGAGTTCGAAGTTCATCCCCTCGGCCCGATAGGCATGATCGCGGCCATACTGGCGTTCGCGATTGCGTGTGTCGCGATTTTCGTGACCTCGCGAGGGAGTGCGGTCGGCGCAGCAAGCCTGAACCAAGAGAAGCTCGACCGCTTGCCCATGCAGACGCAGACGTGGCTAGAGAGGCAGCGCCCCGCGCTTCCGTCTGGATGCGCTCCGATACTCGACTCGATTTCGGTTCGGCTCGACGAGCTTGCGCCCCAGCTGGGCGCGGTGGACGCCCGCGAACCGGCTGCGGACGCCGTGCGGCGCCTGCTGGCTACCGACCTGCCCGCCCTAGTCGGGGGCTTTCAGGCAGTGCCGCCGAGCCTGCGCGGCCGCATCGGCGCCGGGGGCCGCAGCGCCGACTCGCAATTGATCGACGGCCTAGAAATTATTGATGGCGAGATGCGCCGGATGTCCGAACAGCTTGCTCGCGGCTCCTTCAACGAACTCGCCACGCAAGGACGGTTCCTAGAAACCAAGTACGAGGCAACGTCCGGCCTGAGCGCTCCTGCTTAGCTGTTGACCGATAACACGAGCGTAGGATCGGGAATGTCGGTCGGAGCATGGCCCTCGATCGGCACGACGGCGGTCCCGATGGCGAAGAACTCGATTGTATGGCTCGACCAGCCATGGCTGCCTTCGTGGAGGTCCGCCCCTACCACACCCTCCGCGCCGGCCTGAGTCGCTTCAAGCTGCATCCGCTCCATCGCGATTTCGCGCGCCTCGTAGAGAGCGATGCTGAAGTTCGTCAATTCCACGTTCTGGCCGATGCTGCCGAGCGACGCGAAGGGGCCGCGCCTAGCAACGTGATAGACGCAGCTGCCCATCACCATCTCGAGCGGGCGATAGCCGGCATGCAGCAGCGTCCAGAAGTCCTGGCCCGACAGTGCCGAGGTGAACGGCTCGCCGCGTGGCCCCCTGAAGCCGGCGTGCCCCTTCGCGTGGACGATGCCGGTGCCGATAGCGACGAACTCCAGGACCTTGCTGTCCCACTCCAGCCGCTTCACGGTCAGGCGGACGCCGACAATGCCGT
Organism: uncultured Sphingomonas sp.; assembly: GCA_964235525.1. Lineage (GTDB taxonomy): Bacteria > Pseudomonadota > Alphaproteobacteria > Sphingomonadales > Sphingomonadaceae > Sphingomonas. Next base: position 1,466 of record CAXSEO010000423.1, read on the forward strand.
CGGCACCCATGTTCGCCGCCTCTTGGCGCATCCGCTCCATCGCGAGCGCGCGGGCCTCGTACATGGCGGTGCTGAGGACATCGAGCTCGACGCTGCTGCCCCAGCCGGCGATCTGGAAACCGAGATGGTAGATGCACGAGCCAACGCACAGCCCGACCGGCTCGAACCCCGCCTTGCGGACGAGCAGGAACTCGTTGACCGAGAAGTCGGAGGTGAACACCCCGCCGGGATGGCCCTGTCGTCGCAGTCCGGCGAGGCGGGCCAGCGCGTGCTCCGGAATGCCCTGCTGATCGGTCATCAGATCCCACCCTCCTTATCCATGACATCGTTCTCGTAGGTCGAATGTCGCGGAGCGTTCGGCTCGCGCAACGGCGACAGGTGGTCGCGCATGTCGAGCACCATCTCAATCGGGTGCGGCACCCGCGCGCTCGGCTTGGTGTCGACGACCGTCCCGATGACGATGTGGCGACCCAGATAGGCGGGCGGCTGCTTGTCGCGCTCCTGCCGGATGAGCTGGCCGAAATGAGTGTGCGCCAGCACGCCGTTCCCCTGCGCGGCGGCCCGCTCGCGCAAGTCGCGGTGGGCGTCGCGGCGGATGGCCTCCCAGAAGTTGGTCAGGGTCATGATCGGGATGCTCTGGAACGAACGGAGCTTGGCCTGAATGTCCGACAGCGCCGTCCAGTCGCCGCCACCCCATCCGGTGGAACGTCGCGAGTAAGGTCCGCCGAGCCAATCGAACCGCGCCCCGACCGCGATGCCGACAGGCACGATATCGGCTTCGAGCAGGCGGACGAACTCCAGCGCCGGCACCGTTGCGATCACCGGATGCGGGCTCGGCGCAAGACGTTCGATCCGCACGGCCGTGCCGATCAGCGTGTAATCCATGCTCGCGCCGATGCTGTGCCGAAGGGTTTGCATTCTAACATCGACTACGGCGTTGGCACCTGCCGCGATCGCCTCCCGCCCGATCCGGTCGAGCGCCTCGTGCCACCCTTGCGCGTGCCCCTCGGTCCAGCTCTGGCCGTAGTGGAACCAGCAAGTGCCGGACACTGTGGCGATCGGCCGTATGCCGTGGGTCCGCGCCAGCAGAAGCTCCGACGGAGTCATGGTCGCAACCCAAGCACCGGACCCTGCAGCGGCTCCGGCCAGCCGTTCGGTGACGAAGCTCGGCAGGCCATCGCTGCCCAGCGCGACTTCCCAGGCCCTCAGCCGCTCGGCAGCGGCTACCGACCGAACAGCGCTTTGCTCCGTCGGGCTCATGCGGGTCGCCTTTTCACAACGAGGAGTGTTCAAATAGGGGCTGTCGTCCTGCCATTCAGAAGCCCCTGATCGCAAGCGATCTGCACGCGCAACCACCCATTTGCTGAAATCAGGAGCTGCTCAGGATGACCCAATCTCTGCCCCCGACGCTCCCGTCCGCGCTTCCCGAACACAGACACCCGTTCGGCGCCCGTTTACGGCTCGGAGAGGCCCGCGGAACGACAGCTCCAGGCTAGGTCAGCTAGGCAGCGCATGCTTTTCAACTCTCGTGTGCAGCTTTCAATCAGCGGGAAGTGGCGTGCCGCGCGATGTTGCGGCACATGGCGGACATGTCGGGAGGACACGCAACCTGGTGCCCTTGCCTGTCGTGCGGCCGCGCGGTCGAGCCGGCCCGGCGCTGACGGTTTGATCGTGTCCCACCGCGTGGTGTAGCTTCGGCGGCATAGCCGCATTGATCT
>CAXSEO010000424.1:0-3175 GCA_964235525.1 uncultured Sphingomonas sp.
GTCCACCCCGATCGCTGCGAGCGAGCCGAGGTACAGCTCCTGCAGGTCGGGCGGGCTCGGCTTCAGGATCACCTGATACTGGTAATAGGCCCCCAGCCGGTTCGGGTTCTCGCCGTAACGTCCATCGGTCGGGCGGCGGCACGGCTGGACGAACGCGGCGTTCCACGGCTCCGGCCCGAGCGCGCGCAAGGTCGTCGCGGGGTGAAACGTCCCCGCGCCCATCTCCATGTCGTATGGCTGCAGGATGACGCACCCCCGCTCGCTCCAGTAATCGTGGAGGCGCAGGATCATGCGCTGAAAGGAAAGCGGCGCGGCCATCGTCGCGCGCGGCTCTGGCGGATGCCCCGGCGCTAATCAAGCAACTGGCGCGCGGGCGCGGTTGCGCTAAGAACGGCTCACTCCGTCGTGAAAGGCTCACCGCTTGTCGCCGCTCCGCTCTGCGTTCACCGCCCTCGTCCTGCTTATCGCCGCGCCCGCCTGCGCGCAGACGCCGCCGGTCAAGAACGCGGACCCGGCGCTGTGGGTGGTCAAGGACCACGACACGACGATCTATCTGTTCGGTACCATCCACGTCCTCAAGCCCGGCCTCGCCTGGTTCGACGAGGCGGTGCGCAAGGCGTTCGACCGCTCGCAACAGGTGGTGCTCGAGCTGGTGCTCCCCGATGATCCGGCCATCATGCGCAGCATTGTCGTCGCCGACAGCGCGATGCCGAGCGGCCCGACGCTGACGGAGCGCCTGCCGCCAGCCAAACGCAAGGAATATGCCGACGCGCTGACCGGGCTCGGCCTGCCCGCGACCGCGTTCGACCGGACGCAGCCGTGGTTCGCGGCGACCAACCTCTCGATCCTGCCGCTGGTCAAGCTCGGCTATGACCCGGCCAACGGCCCGGAGTCGATCATCACCGCCGCCGCCAAGCAGGCGAACAAGCCGGTGATCGGACTGGAGACCGCGGAGCAGCAGCTCGGGTATTTCCGTGCGCTCAGCCCGCGCGCGCAGCTCAGCTTTCTGACCACGACGCTGGACGAGCTGCCCAAGCTCGGGCCGCAGATGGCGACGATGGTCGACGAATGGGCGCACGGCCAGCCCGACAAGCTCGCTGCCGAGCTCAACGAGAGCCTGAAGGACTCCCCGGAGGTCGCGCGGGTGCTGCTGGTCGACCGCAACAAGCGTTGGGCGGCGTGGATCGCCAACCGGATGCACACGCCGGGCACGGTGTTCATCGCGGTCGGAGCCGGGCACCTCGCCGGGCCGGAGAGCGTCCAACGCCAGCTCGCGCGGCGAGGGTTGAAGGCGGTGCGGGTCAGCTACTGACCGCCGGGTTGCGGTTTCGCCGCCGTTCCGCTATCCGCGCCCGCTTCCGGTTATGGTCATCCCTGGAGGCGTGGCCGGAGTTCCACCGTCTCGAAAGGTTTTCCAGCATGAGCGACCAGTTGACGCTCGCGGCCGAGACGCGTGATCGGGTTGGCAAGGGAGCCTCTCGTTCGCTGCGTCGTCAAGGCCGCGTCCCCGCCGTGATCTACGGCCAGAACCGCGAACCCACTTCCGTCCATCTTGAGGAAAAGGCGCTCACGCGCGCGCTCGCGACCGGGCATTTCATGACCACGGTGGTGACCGTCGCGGGCCAGCGCACGCTACCTAAGGACGTCGCCTTTCACCCGGTCACCGAGCGCCCGGTGCACGTCGACTTCCTGCGGATCGGCGAGCACTCGACCGTCACCGTCGCGGTGCCCGTCGTGTTCACCGACGAGGAGGACGCGCCGTTCAAGGACGCGGGCGGCGTGCTCAACGTCGTGCGCCACGAGATCGAGCTGGTGGTCGACGCCGCCGAGATCCCGGCCGAGATCACGGTCTCGCTCGCCGGGCGCGGTGTGGGCGAGTCGATCCACATCTCCGCGGTGACGCTGCCCGCGGGCGCGCACCCGGCCGAGGATCGTGACTTTACGATCGCGACGATCTCCACGCCGACGATCGCCACGGCCGCGGACGAAGCGGCTGACGTCGAAGCGGGCGTGGGGATCGCCGAGGGCGAGCAGGCCGAAGGTGCCGGTATGGGCGAGGGCGGCGAGGGTCGGTCGGAGTAGGATACACCGAGCGACACCCCACCTCCGTCATGCCGGACTCGTTCCGGCATCCAACGTTGTGCGGACGTGCTTAACGCAAGCACTCGGACACCGCTGGACCCCGGCACAAGGCCGGGGTGACGGCTTGTAGTGGGGCAGCTTGGCCGAGTTCGGGAGTGATGCGGCATGCAGCTCTGGGTTGGTCTCGGCAATCCGGGCGCGCTCCATGCGATGCAGCGGCACAATATCGGCTTCATGGCCGTGGACGCGATTGCCGAGACGCATGCCTTCTCGCCTCCGAAGAAACAGTTCCAGGGCTGGACGCAGGAAGGCTGCGTCGGCGCGCACAAGCTGCTGCTGCTCAAGCCCGCGACCTATATGAACGACAGCGGACGATCGGTCGCCGAGGCGCTGCGCTTCTACAAGCTCGGCGTGGACGCCTTGACGGTGTTTCAGGACGAACTCGACCTTCTTCCCTTCAAGATGAGGATAAAGACCGGCGGCGGCACGGCCGGGCATAACGGGCTGCGCTCCATCGACCAGCATCTGGGCCCCGACTTCCGCCGCGTTCGCATCGGTATCGGCCACCCGGGGCACAAGGACCGCGTTACCGGCCACGTCCTCGGCAACTTCGCGAAAGCCGAGATTGAGCCGCTGTCTGACCTGCTCGGCGCGGTGGCGGCGGAGACGGCATGGCTCGCGGACGGCGACGACGTGCGGTTCATGAACGACGTGGCGCTCCGGCTGGCGGACTGACGCGCTACGCCGCCGACCTCAGTATGTGGTCGCCCTCCAGCCCCAGCCGCCGCGACGCCTGCGCGTAGGGCGCGGACGGCCAGTGCGTCCGCTCCGCCGCACGCGCCATCGCGCGCAGCAGCACGCGCTCTGGCACACTCGGCAGCCGCTCACCCGCGACTCCCAACCGCGCCCGCAACTCGAGCGGGAGTAGCTCCACCGCCGCCGCCGCCAACGTCCATTGTAGCGGACGAAGCGGCAGCGGCAGGATCGCGGCGGACCGCAGGATCGACAGCAGCTCGTGGAGGATCGGCGAGGGCTCCAGCCGTGACGCGACCGCGGCGATCAGCGCCCCCATCTCCGCCGCGTCGCCCGGCGG
>CAXSEO010000425.1:0-3172 GCA_964235525.1 uncultured Sphingomonas sp.
CCCGGTCGACCGGCCGCACGGTGCTGAGGTATACGTCGCGGCCCTGCACCAGCGGCGTCGTGTGGCCGTTGGTTGAGGTCGAGGCGCTGCCCTCGCCGACCTGGGTGCGGACCAGCGGCACGTCCTGCGTCCACGCGCCGCCGGGTCCGGCGGGCGCGAGACCGAGCGCCTTCAGCCGCGCGACGAGATAGTCCGCTGTCTTGCGCTCACCCGCCGTGCCCGGCGCGCGCCCCTCGAACGGCGGCGAGGCAAGCGTATGCACGGTGTCGGACATCGCTCGCGCTGAAGCGGACGTGGCGGCGGCGAGCAGGGCGAGGGTGAGCATGGACGCGGTGTCGGACGCGCGCCATCGCGGGTCAAGCGCCCGCTTGAGTTGTAGCACGTAACCGGCTTCAACCCGGTCATGCTCATGACTTCGCGCCTCCACCTCCGCCCGCACCGGCTCGACGATCTCGACGCGATCGCCGCCATGTTCGGCGACGCGGAGGTGATGCGCTTCATCGGCGGGCAACCGCTGTCGCGCGAGGACGTGTGGAACCGCCTGCTGCGCTACCACGGCCATTGGGCGCTGCTCGGCTTTGGCCTGTGGGCGATAGAAGAGCGCGCCTCGGGGCAGTTGCTCGGCAATGCGGGCTTCGCGGACTTCCATCGCGGGCTAGGCGACGACTTCGACGGCGTGCCCGAGGCCGCCTGGGTGCTCGCCGCCGACGCGCACGGCAAGGGCTATGCGGCCGAGGCGATGACGGCGGCGCTGGCGTGGCTCGATGCGCGCGGAGAGCGGCGCAGCGTGTGCCTGATCGCGCCCGCCAACACCGCCTCGCTCCGGCTCGCCGGGCGGCTCGGCTACGGTGTGTTCGCCGAACGCGCCTATCGCGGTGCGCCCGTGCTGCTCCACGAGCGAATTGCGGCTGGTCAGGCGGCGCACGCGCGGTAGAAACGGATCATTAGGGAGAACAAGATGGACCGCCGCGCCTTCATCGGATCGAGCACCGCCGCCATCACGCTCGCGAGCGTCGCGCCCGCGCTGGCGCAAGCGACCGGCAGCGGCGCGGCGCTCGACGCACTGTTCGACCGCATCCTGGCGGACGAACTCGACCATTCGCCCGAACTGGCCACCTCGCTCGGCCTCGACAAGGGCGCACGGGCGGCAGAGAAAAGCCAACTCAGCGACCGGTCCGCCGCGGCGCGCGCGGATGAACTCGCGCGGACCCGGCGCTGGATCGCGGAGCTCAACCGTATCGCGCCCGCGACGCTCTCCACCGCAGCGGAGACCAACCGGCAGGTGGTGCTGTATTCGCTCACCGCGCGTACGGTCGCGCCCGCGCAGTTCGGGCTCGACTCCGTCGTCCGTCCGTACCGCATATTTCAGCAGGGCGGGGCCTATTACGAGGTGCCCGACTTCCTCAACGACTCGCATGTGATCGCGACCAGCGGCGACTGCGATGACTATCTCGCCCGGCTGGACGCGTTCGCGGGCGCGCTCGATCAGGATCTCGACGTGCAGCGAGCGCAGGCGGCGCGCGGGTATATCGCGCCCGACTTCGCGCTCGACCTGACGCTTGGTCAGATGACGAAGGTGCGCGGCACGCCCGCCGAACAGAGCAGCCTCGTCCGCTCGCTCGCGACCCGCGCCGCCGCGAAGGGCATCACGGGCGACTGGTCCGCGCCCGCGACCAGGATGGTGTCCGCCAAGGTCTATCCCGCGCTCGACCGGCAAATCGCGCTCGTGCACGAGCTTCGGGGACGCACCAAGCCCGGCGCGGGCGTGTGGCGGGTGCCGCAGGGCGAGGCGATCTACGCCGCCGCGCTGGAGCAGGCGACCACCACGACGATGACGCCCGCTGAGGTCCACGCGATGGGGTTGGCGCAGGTGGCGGAGATCACCGCGCAGCTCGACACGATCCTCAGCGGACAGGGGATGACCGGCGGCACCGTCGCGGCCCGGCTCAGCGCGCTCAACAGGGCGCCGTCGCAGCTCTACCCGGACAGCGCGGCGGGGCGCGCGGCGCTGATCGCGTCGCTCAACGACGGCATCCGGCGGATGTACGCGCTGCTGCCGCGCGACTTCAGCCATGTGCCCGGCGCGCCGCTCGAGATCCGCGCGGTGCCGGTCGAGATCCAGGATGGCGCGTCAAACGGCTATTACAAGCGCGCCGCGCTCGATGGCTCGCGCCCGGCGATCTATTTCATCAACCTGAAAGATGTCGGCGACTGGCCGAAATACTCATTGCCGTCGCTGACCTTTCACGAGGGCGTTCCGGGGCACCACCTGCAGATCAGCCTCGCGCAGGAATCGCGCGACATCCCGACGCTCCGCAAGATCGGCTTCTACAGCGCGTACTCGGAAGGCTGGGCGCTCTACGCCGAGCAGCTCGCGGACGAGCTCGGCGCGTATCTGACCCCGCTGGAGCGCGCGGGCTATTTCCAGTCGTTTCTGTTCCGCGCCGCGCGGCTGGTCGCCGACACGGGCATCCACACGCTGCGCTGGTCGCGCGAGCAGGCGACGCAGTATTTCGTCGACACGGTCGGCTTCGCGCCCGCGCGGTCGCAACGCGAGGTCGAGCGGTACTGCACCCAGCCCGGGCAGGCGTGTTCGTACAAGGTCGGCCATGGCGCGTGGACGCGCGCGCGGGCGCGGTCTGAGGCGGCGCTGGGCGCGCGGTTCGACCTCAAGCGCTTCCACGACGTGCTGACGGAGGGCGCGATGCCGCTGACCGTGCTCCAGCAACGGATCGAGGCGCGGACCAGGGCGCAGATGGCGTAACGTGGAGCGCGACCCGGCTATCGCCCATTTGCGCCGGGCGATCGTCGCCAGACCGGCCGAAGCGCCCGCGCTGCGGCTTCGCCTCGGGCTGGCGCTGATCGCGGCGGAGCGGTTGGTGGAGGCGATCGCCGAGCTCGAGTCGCTGACCCGCGACGTGTCGCACTCGCCGTCGGCATGGCAGGCATTGGGCGCGGCGCGGCGGCTGGCGGACGATGCGCGCGGAGCGGGCGCGGCGTTCGAGCGGGTGCTGCGGCTCCGCCTCGCCGACCCGCTCGGCCGCGTGTCGCGCGCGCAGGTCGCCGCCGATCGCGGGCGGCCGTCGGTCGGGCGATGGCGGGAGGCGCTGGCCGCCGACGCGGCGAGCACGCCCGCGCGGATCGGGCTGGCGGCGGCGCTGGCGGGGGAGGG
>CAXSEO010000426.1:0-3165 GCA_964235525.1 uncultured Sphingomonas sp.
TGGCAGCTTAACCTTCTTAACGATTCCTATTTAACAGAATCTCTTAACCAACCCGACGGTGGACGCCCACAACGGAATCGGCCTAACGGCCGATGAGCCATCATTGCGTGCCGGCTTCGCCGTCACCAAGGCGGCCTTTCGGCCGCAGGCTTTCCGAGAAAGGCGAGCAGTGATCGGAGCGCGATCCTTGGCAGGAGATCGTCCGGTTTTGGCGCCGGCAGGGCGGATTTCCGGGCCGCTAGGCGCAATTCCAGAGCGAGGGCAGGGGGGAGAGTACCCCAACCTCCGCGAGGCCCTTCCCGGACCGGTGAGCACCAGCCCCACAACTCACCTTCAGCAGGGCAGCGGCGGTCCCGCGACCAGCACCAGGTCCCGCCAGCGCGAGCGGAACGGCGCGCCAACCGGATCGACCACGCCTTTGAGCAGCGCGGGATCGTCGAGCAGGACGTGATACGCGCAGGCGGTGCCCGGGGCAGCAAGGTAATAGGCCCGGCCATCGCAGCTGACCACGGGGCAGGGGACGGTGCGGTTGATGAGGCTGCCCCGGCCGCCCAGCCCGCGGCGCAGCTCCACGGGATCGACCCGCAGCAGAACCGCGCATGTCCGGCAGCGAAGCCGGGCACGGGCCAGGGTGCGGATCATCGCATCGAGCGTGAGGGTCCAGGCGGGCCAGAACGGCGCGACGTTCGTGGTCGGCAAGGGCGCGGCGTCGACGGGCATCACGGCAGCGGGCGCATGGCGGTTCGCGCGACGACGCGCCGCCATCCGGCCACCGAATGGTAGACCAGCACTGCCGCCAGCAGCAGCACGACCGCGACGCTTCCGGTCGCGCGGGTCAGATCATCGCTACCCTGCATGGTCAGCACGCTGCCGAGCGCCGCGCCGACGGTGATGGTCCCCAGGGTCAGTTTGGTCGCGTGGAACCGCTCGGCGCGCCGGAGCTGGTCGATCGTCTCCACCACGAACCCGGGACCCGCAACGCCGCGCGGCCGGAAGATCAGCCGGCCTTGCGTGTCGGGCTTGAGGTTCCGGCCCTTGTTCATGGCCAGCACGTCGGTCGCGGTCATGGCGGTCCTCGTCGGCTCTGCTGCAACAATGAGCGTCGCGCCCGGATGTTCAGCCGGGCGCAGGCCCTCGCCAACAACGGGACCGAGACACGGGACAGGTAGGTGTTCGAGGACCGAGCGGCACTGGCGGCCGGACAGATTGCCAGTCGCGCCCGCACCCGCCATGACGAGCAGCCGCGGCGCGCAAAGATCAGTGCGCCCACACCACTTTCAGCGGAGAACCCATGTCGCTCGCTTCCATGCTCGGCCTGATCAAAAATGATCTGGAGGAGGCGTTCTCGCGCCAGCCGTTCGACCCCGCCAAGGGCCGCCAGCGACTGCTCGACGGCATCGAGCGCAGCCGCCAGCAGTTCGCGCGGACCGAGCCGGTACGCGGGCGCAAATGGTTCACGATCAACAACGACGTGGTCGCGTTCAGCCCCACCCAGGGCAACAGCGGCCCGCTGACCATCAACGGGCTGACCACCAACTTCATACCCGTCGAGGCGTTCGGGCAGTTCCTCGACAACATGCAAGCCGCGGTCGAGGCGGGCGAGTTCGACGCGGAGATCGAGCGCGCGGCCAAGCATAACGGCATGGTCAGCGGCACCGCGAACGTCGCCATCCCGAGTGGGAAGGCCAAGCGGGGAACGTCCGAACCGAAGGTTCCGGCCGTTCGACGCGGCGACTGGGACACGCTCAGCCGTGGCGAGAAGCAGCGGGTCAGCGCGCTGTACCGCTACGGCAAGAACCCGGACGGCAGCGTGATCGCGGAGGTCGGCGAGCGACCCGACGCGCCGATCATAGCCAAGTAGGGTTTCGTGAGAACCTCTTTAGCCGTGTAGGCTAAAGGCGCGCGGTCCGTCGCATTCGTGGCGACGGAACGGCAATGCTTGGTGGAAAGCGGACAGTCGGCTCCGAGATTTACGTGGAGGCTTGCCCATTCCTATTTCGGGCTGCTGACGCGGCGCGGGCCGCCGGGTAGAATATTCCCGCTAGCAGTGCGACCATAAGCACGAGGAGAGCGGTAAAGACTTCGACTGTCGTCGACACGAGGCCCCCGCCAGCCTGCCAATGCACATGATCACTCCAATATACTGCGGAGCGGTCTGGATTTTATGGATCATACAAAATTGGTATGGTCTTTGTAGATACTGCGTATTCATACTCACTGGTTGGATAGCGGCTTGCATTTCCTTCGCTTGCGAAGCCACGGAACGTCCGACCCTCCTTACCCGCAGAAAACGAGTATTCTAATTTGGTCACGCATCCACTCTTGCCGCATCCTTCGGAGAACTGACGTACTACATGCGCTTGGGCGGGCACACCGCGAGCATCTAGATCAAGCGCCAAACGATGCGCCGACCACGCCGGCAATATGATCGCCGACATTCCGGCTGCGAACAGTAGGGTCAACATTCCCCAATACGCTGGCCAAGGTGAGTGTCCCGCATCAGCGCGTCGCTGAATGCCTGCCAGACCAAAAACCAAGATCATCAAAAACGAAGACGCGCCTACTCCCATCTGGACAACAAGACTGTGCGTGATGTCGTCGAGAGTATGACCCCGATCGAGCAGCGCCGGAATGGCACCAACAATGGATGTGAGTGCGCCGATACCGAGGATCATGGCAACGGCCTTCAAGAGCCGTGGCCGTCTTGGAGCAAGAAACTTGGTGCCCTCAACGGTCATCAGGTTTAGATGGCATGGCCTACCAACGTCCGCAATTGGGCGAAAGCCGCAGCCATAAATCCTCAGTTATGTGCCGGGCGGGACCGGGCGTGGCGGCTTGGTCAATGGCGGTCCCAACCCGCCCTCGACCACGCAGCGTCCGCGATGGAGCACGAACCGCGCGGCATCGGGCAGGGGGGTCCGGTTCAGCGCGTCGCAGTGGCAGGCGCGGGTTCGGCGTTGCGCGACGGTGACGCAGTGCGGGATCGGATCGACCGGACCGTGCGGTTCGAGTCTGTCGGGCGCGAGCGCCGCGGCGAGGATCGCCAGCGCAATCATTGGCGCGGTCCGCTCGGCTCGCCTGGCCGTTCCGCTTCCGCGTCGAACGCCCGACTGCCACGCCGTTTCCAGAGCGCCAGCACGTCCCCCACGTCATCACCCCGAGCGC
>CAXSEO010000427.1:0-3164 GCA_964235525.1 uncultured Sphingomonas sp.
AGCTGGAGAAGAAGGATCCGCTGAGCGAAGCTGCTTTCGTCACAACGGCCAGCGCGGATACCAAGAATACAGCTGAACGATGCGTGATCAGAAGGCGGCCCCGGGAGGTCTGGGGTTTGTTTCAGACGGAGCCCGCCAGTTTCGCTGAGACGGAGGCCGTGAAGGCGCTTCGGGGTGATTACGTCTCATGCGCTTCGACCGCCGGGCCGGCGGGCTATGATCGCATCTTGGTGCGCGCCCGCCTGGCGCTGGCCACCTATCGTTTGTTGAACGGGCCAGTCACCGCGCCCGAGGAACGCTGAACCATGCCCAAGTTGAAGGTCGACGGCGTCGAGGTCGAGGTGCCGCAGGGGGCGACCGTGCTCCAGGCGTGCGAGATCGCGGGCAAGGAGATTCCGCGCTTCTGCTACCATGAACGCCTCAGCATCGCGGGGAACTGCCGGATGTGCCTGGTCGAGGTGAAGCCCGGTCCGCCCAAGCCGCAGGCGTCGTGCGCGCTGCCTGCCGCCGACAATCAGGAGGTCTTCACCACCACGCTGATGGTCAAGAACGCCCGCGAGGGCATGATGGAGTTCCTGCTGATCAACCACCCGCTCGACTGCCCGATTTGCGACCAGGGCGGCGAGTGCGACTTGCAGGATCAGGCGATGGCCTATGGCCGTGGCCACTCGCGCTATGCCGAGAACAAGCGCGCGGTGACCGAGAAATATATGGGGCCGATCGTCAAGACGGTGATGACCCGCTGTATCCAGTGCACCCGCTGCATCCGCTTCGCCGAGGAGGTCGCGGGGGTGGAGGACATCGGCGCGCTGTATCGCGGCGAGGACATGCAGATCACCTCCTATCTCGAGAAAGCGGTCGCCAGCGAACTGTCGGGCAATGTCGTCGACCTGTGCCCGGTCGGTGCGCTGACCAGCAAGCCGTACGCGTTCGAGGCGCGGCCTTGGGAGCTCAAGAAGACGCTGACGATCGACGTGATGGACGCGGTCGGGACCAACATCCGGCTCGACAATCGCGGGCGGCAGGTGCTGCGCTGCCTCCCTCGCATCAACGAGGACGTCAACGAGGAGTGGGCGACCGACAAGACGCGCCACGCGATCGACGGGCTGGTGCGGCGCAGGCTCGACCGGCCGTTCGTGCGGGTGAACGGGCGGCTGGTCCCGGCGACGTGGGACGAGGCGTTCGATGCGATCGCGCGGGTGAACGCGGGCAGCAGTGTGGCGGCGATCGCGGGTGATCTCGTCGATTGCGAGACGATGTTCGCGGCCAAGGCACTGGTCCGCGCCATGGGCGGGTCGCTGCTCGAAGGGCGGCAGACGGGGATGGACTATGATACGTCCAGCCTCGCGGCGGTGAACTTCAACACGGGTATCGCGCGCACCGAAGAGGCAGATACGATCCTGCTGGTCGGCACCAACCTGCGTTGGGAAGCGCCACTGGTGAACACGCGGGTCCGCAAGGCGATCAAGCGCGGGGCAAAGGTGTTCGCGATCGGGCCGGAGGTCGACCTGACGTACAAGGCGGACTGGTTGGGGGATGATCTGGGGCTGCTCGGCGCGCTGCCGGGCCATGTCGCGGAGGCGTTTGCCAAGGCGGAGCGGCCGATGGTGATCGTCGGCGGGGCGGCGCTGAAGCGCGGGCACGGCGCGGCACTGGCCTTGTCTGGGTCGCTCAATCTCGTGCGCGAGGGTTGGAACGGGTTCAACGTCGCCCACATGGCCGCGAGCCGGATGGGTGGGCTGATGCTCAGCTATGCGGCGAAGGGCGGGATCGCCGAATTGGTCGAGGCTGCGCCCGAGCTGGTGTTCCTGCTCGGCGCGGACGAGGTCGACACGTCGCGGTTGAGCGGTCTCATCGTCTACCTCGGCCATCATGGCGACAAGGGCGCGGCGGCGGCGGACGTCGTGCTGCCGGGCGCGAGCTATGCCGAGAAGTCGGGCACCTATGTGAACCTCGAAGGACGGGTGCAGCGCGGCGAGCGGTCGGTGTTCCCGCCGGGTGACGCGCGCGAGGACTGGACGATCCTGCGCGCGCTGTCCGAACGGCTCGGCGCGACGCTGCCGTTCGACACGCTGGAGGAACTGCGCGCGGCGATGGCTGTGGACACGCCGATGCTGGCGACACTGGGGCTGAGGACATTCGACTGGTCCCCGCCTGCGCTGGAGGCGAGCGCGTCGGGGGCGATCGGGGCCTATCCGATCGCCGACTTCTACCTCACCAACGCGATCTGCCGCGCGAGCCCGACGATGCAGCGCTGCTCGGCGGAGATCCTGCACGGCGACCAGATGCTGCTGGAGGCGGCGGAGTAGGATGGGATTGGTCTATGCCTCGCTGCGTCTCTATAATGATGCGCGTTCCGACGTCGAAGAGGTCGACGCAAAGGCGCTGGTCGACAGCGGCGCTCAAAACCTTTGCATCCCTGAGCATATCGCCCTGCAGCTCAGGCTGGAAAAGCGGTATGAGCGCGAGGTCATTTATGCCGACGGTCGACGCGAACTGGTGCCCTACTATAGCGGTGTTCGCGTCGAGACCATGGGCCGCGGCTGCGTTGTCGGCGCTCTCGGGTTTGGTAATCAGGTGCTGCTCGGCGTAATATCGCTTGAAGACATGGACTTGATCGTTCACCCAAGAACCTGTCAAGTGCTGCCCAATCCGGAAAATCCCAACATCGCGGTGTCGCTTGCGATGGGCCACAGGACCGAACACCCATGACCGACTGGTTCACCGGCTTTCTCCCCTATGGCGGCGCGTGGCTTGTTGCGACGGTCATCGACATCCTCGCCATCGCGCTCCCGCTCATGCTGGCGGTGGCAATGGTCATTTATGGCGAGCGCAAGATATGGGCGGCGATGGCGCTGCGGCGTGGGCCCAACGTGGTCGGACCGTTCGGGCTGATGCAGAGCTTCGCCGACGGGCTGAAAGTGTTCCTGCAGGAGACGATCATCCCTTCGGCGGCGAACCGGGGGCTGTTCCTGCTCGCGCCGATCATCACCTTCACCGTCGCGCTGATCGTGTGGGCGGTGATCCCGTTCGGGTCGGGGGTGGTGCTCGCGAACATCAATGTCGGGCTGCTCTATATCCTCGCCGCCTCGTCGATCGGGGTGTACGGCGTCATCATCTCGGGCTGGGCGTCGAACTCCAAATACCCGTTCTTCTCCGCGCTC
>CAXSEO010000428.1:0-3161 GCA_964235525.1 uncultured Sphingomonas sp.
ATGTCGTCCTACGGCCCGCCCACCCGGTTCAACGAAGAACAAGCCACCTTCACTGTTCGCGGCAGCGACACGCCCGACCTCGAAGCGGGAGTGGCCGCGATCCGCAACGTGCTGGGGACGCTCCCGGCCAAGCCGGGCGTGTACCGGATGCAGGACGCGCGCGGCGATGTGCTGTATGTCGGCAAAGCGCGCGCGCTGAAGAGCCGCGTCGCCAACTATGTGCAGGTCAACAACCTGCCCAAGCGGCTGCAGCGGATGGTGTCGCAGACCCGGTCGATGACGATCGTCACCACCAACAACGAGGCGGAGGCGCTGCTTCTCGAGGCGCAGCTGATCAAGCGCTACCGCCCTGCTTACAATGTGTTGCTCAGGGATGATAAGAGCTTTCCCTTCATCCTGTTGCGCGGCGACCAGACCTTTCCGCGCATCCAGAAGCATCGCGGCGCGCGGCGGGCAAAGGGCGACTATTACGGCCCGTTCGCGAGCGCGGGGTCGGTCAACAACACGCTCAACGCGCTGCAGAAGCTGTTCCTGCTCCGCTCCTGCACCGACGGGTTCTTCAAGACGCGCGACCGACCCTGCCTGTTGTACCAGATCAAGCGCTGTTCCGCGCCGTGTGTCGGGCGGATCGACGAGGCGGGCTACGCCGAACTGTTCGGGGACGCCAAGCAGTTCCTCGCGGGCAAGGCGACGGACGTGCAGGCCAAGCTCGGCCGGCAGATGGAGCAGGCCGCCGAGGCGATGGACTTCGAGCTCGCCGCGCTGCTCCGCGACCGGCTCAAGGCGCTGACCTTCGTGCAGGGAACGCAGTTCATCAACGCGGAAGGGGTGGGCGACGCGGACATCTTCGCGATGGCGCGCAAGGACGGGGTGATCGGGATCCAGGCGTTCTTCATCCGCGGGGGGCAGAATTGGGGGCATCGCAGCTTCTTCCCATCGCATGTCAACGACGTGCCGGAAGATGAGGTGCTGACGGCGTTTCTCACCCAGTTCTACGAGGAGGTTCCGCCCGCCCGCACAGTCCTGATCGACCGCGAGCTGCCGGAGGCCGGGTTGCTTTCTGACGCATTTGGGCAGCAATTGGGGCGAAAGGTGGAGCTGTCGGTGCCGCAGCGCGGCACCCGCCGTCGCCTGCTCGACCAGGCCAAGCGCAACGCGGAGGAGGCGCTCGACCGGCGGCTGGCGGAGTCGACCACACAGGCGAAGCTGCTGCGCGAGGTCGCGGAGCTGTTCGACCTGCCCGACGCGCCCGACCGGATCGAGGTGTACGACAACAGCCACATCCAGGGCACCAGCGCGCTCGGCGCGATGGTGGTCGCGGGGCCGGAAGGCTTCCGCAAGGGCCAGTATCGCAAGTTCAACATCCGCGACAAGGCCACGGTGCCCGGCGACGATTTCGGCATGATGCGCGAGGTGTTCACCCGCCGCTTCGCCCGCCAGCTCGACGAGGCACCCGACCGCGATGACGCTACGTGGCCCGACCTGGTGCTGATCGACGGCGGGCGCGGGCACCTCAACGCGGCGCGGGCGGTGCTGGAGGACCTCGGCATCGAGGATGTCTGCCTGGTCGGGGTCGCCAAGGGGCCGCATCACGGGCGCGAGGGGCGCGAGGTTTTCCACCTGATGGACGGGCGCGAGATCATGCTGCCGGTCAACGCGCCCGTGCTGTTCTACCTCCAGCGGCTGCGCGACGAGGTGCACCGCTTCGCGATCGGCGCGCATCGCGAGAAGCGCGCCAAGGCGATCGGCGCGAGCCCGCTCGACGAGGTGCCCGGCATCGGCCCCGCCCGCAAACGCGCGCTGTTGATGCACTTCGGCACGGGGAGGGCGGTCCGCAACGCCAGCCTTGAGGACCTCCAGCGCGCACCGGGCGTGAGCGCGAGCGTCGCGCGGCAGGTGTATGATTTCTACCACAGCCGCTAGGCCGCACACGCGCAGCGTAGCTGCACGCGAGACGGCCAAGGCCGGCCGACGGGTGGCGAAGCCAGCCCGTTCGACGTCACGGGACTTAGTCCCGTGACGGCCCGCTCCGCGCCTGCTCTCGACTGGCGCGACCCGCTGGCCGACGCGGCCCCGTCTTGCAGCCAGCGCTCGCTGGCTCCATGCGGGTCCGCGTGTCTCGCCACCTGATCAACGAATACCGCGCCGAGCTCGACCGGCTGCGCGCCGTGTCGGGCAGCCGCCGCGAGAGCGTGCTGCGCGAGGCGTTCAAGGACCTGCTCAAGCGCTGGGGCCGCGCCGCCGACCTGACGTTCGTGCCCGAGCACGCGATCGTCACGCCGCAGCGCACCCGCATCTATCTCGACGGCGCGCTGCTCCATGCGCTGCGGGTCCCGTTCGGCTATTGGGAGGCGAAGGACGCCGACGACGATCTCGACGCGGAGATCGCGGCCAAGACGCGGCGGGGCTATCCGCGCGACAACATCATCTATTCCGACGACGCCACGGCGATCCTGATCCAGGACGGGCACGAGGCCGCGCGCGTCGCGATGGACGACACGGACGCGCTGTACGCGCTGCTCAACCGCTTCTTCGCGCATGAGCGCGCGGAGATCGCGGATTTCAACAAGGCGGTGCGCCAGTTCGCGGCCGACCTGCCCGCAGTGCTCAACGCGCTGCGCGACCTGATCGCGGAGAAGCGCGCCGCCTCCAGCGCATTCGCGGCGGCGGAGGCGGCGTTCCTCGCTCATGCGCGCGACGCGATCAACCCGGCGGTGAGCGAGGGCGACGTGCAGGAGATGCTGATCCAGCATATCCTGACCGAGGACATCTTCGCCAAGGTGTTCGACAACCCCGATTTCCACCGCCAGAACAACGTCGCCGCCGAGCTTTACAAGCTGGAGGGTGTGCTGTTCGGGCGCGGCGAGAAGTCAACGCTGCTGCGCGCGCTGTCGCCCTATTATGCGGGCATCGCGCGGACGGCGGCGGTGATCCAGAGCCATTCGGAGAAACAGGGCTTTCTCAAGGGCCTCTACGAGGATTTCTACAAGGCGTATAACCGCAAGGCGGCGGACCGGCTGGGCGTGGTGTATACGCCGGGCGAGATCGTGCGGTTCATGATCCGCTCCGCCGACTGGCTGTGCGAGAAACATTTCGGGAAGAACTTGATCGACCGCGGGGTGGAGATCCTCGATCCCGCTACGGGCACGGGCACCTTCATT
>CAXSEO010000429.1:0-3155 GCA_964235525.1 uncultured Sphingomonas sp.
GCCTCGTGCAGGAAGGCGTGCGCGGGCCAGTCGGCGGCGGCGCGGTCGCGGCGACGGCGGCGCGCGGCGCGATCGAAGAGCTCGGCGGTCACCGCCGGAGCTTGTGCCGGGGCGGGCGCGCGGCGACAAGGGCGGATGCATTGGGCCGCGCCGCTCCGCCTCGTCGCCACGCTCGCGCTGCCGCCGCGCTGCCCGGGCTGTGGGTCGGTAGTGAGCGAGGATCACCGCTTCTGCGCCGAATGCTGGGCGTCGCTGCGGTTCATCGGTCCACCGTGGTGCGCAAGGTGCAACCTGCCGTTCGAGCATGACCGTGGGAGTGACGCGACCTGCGACGCCTGCGAAGCGCGACCGCCTCGTCATGCCGGGGTGCGCGCGGCGGTGGCGTATGGGCCCGTCGCGCGCACGGTCGCGCTAAGGCTCAAATACGGCGGGCGGATCGCGTTCGCGGAGACGATGGCGGCGCTGATGACGCGCTGGGTGCCCGACAACACCGACCTGCTCGTGCCGGTGCCGCTCCACCGCTGGCGATTGTGGCGGCGCGGATACAATCAGGCGGCGCTGATTGCGGACTGGATCGGGCGCGCGAGCGGCGTCGGCGTGGACAAGTTCGCGCTCGAGCGGCCGCGACGGACACCGCCGCTGCGAAACATGAACGGACGCCAGCGCGCCCGCGCGGTCGGCGGCGCGTTCCAGGTCGCGCCCGGCGGACGCGCGCGGATCGCGGGGCGGCACCTCACGCTGGTCGACGACGTGTTCACCAGCGGCGCGACCGCCAACGCCTGTGCGGACGCGCTGCTCGGCGCGGGCGCGGCGTCGGTCACCGTGCTGTGCTGGGCGCGGGCGCTGGCGCGCGGCGATTGACAAGCGGCGGGGCACGTCACACCTCCACCGGCATGGCCAAAGTCCTGATCTATACCAAGGCGTTCTGCCCTTATTGCGCTCGCGCGATGCGGCTGCTCGACGAGAAAGGGGCTAAGGTCGAGGAGATCGACATCACCATGGGCGGCCCCGGGCGTGCGGAGATGCTGGCGCGCAGCAACGGGCGCACCACCGTGCCGCAGATCTTCATCGGCGAGCAGCATGTCGGTGGCTCGGACGAACTCGCGGCGCTGGAGCGGGCAGGGAAACTCGACACGCTGTTGGCATGAAAGCGGCGCTGCTCCAGATGACCAGCGGCATCGACCCGACCGCCAATGCGCGCGTGCTGGTCGACGCGGTCGAGCGCGCGGCCGGCGAGGGTGCGGCGATGCTGTTCCCTCCCGAGATGTCGGGCCTCGTCGATCGCGACCGCGCGCGGGCGGTCGGCAAGATCACAGCGGAGGACGACGACCGCGTGCTCTCGGCAGTGTGCGAGGCGGCGGCAAAGGCGGGGCTGTGGGTCCAGCTCGGCTCGCTCGCGGTGCGGCGCGCCGACGGGCGGCTCGCCAATCGCGGCTTCATGATCGACGCCGCCGGCGCGATCTGCGCCCGTTATGACAAGCTGCACCTGTTCGACGTCGAGCTGCCGACGGGCGAGAGCTGGCGGGAGTCGGCGGCCTATACGGCGGGCGACACCGCGGCGGTGGTCGCGACGCCGCTCGGGCTGCTGGGCCTCACGATCTGCTACGACCTGCGCTTCCCCGACCTGTTCCGCGCGTTGAGCGATGCGGGCGCGACACTGTTCGCGGTGCCGTCCGCGTTCACGCGCCCGACCGGGGCGGCGCATTGGGAACTGCTATTGCGCGCGCGCGCGATCGAGGCGGGGGCGTTCGTGCTCGCGGCGGCGCAGACCGGCGAGCATGAGGACGGCCGCGCCACCTACGGGCACAGTCTCGCGGTGGACCCGTGGGGCGAGGTGCTGCTCGACATGGGCGAGCGGGCCGGGCTGGCGGAGGTCGAGCTCGATCCTGCGCGCCTCGCGGATGTTCGCGCGCGCCTGCCCGCGCTGCAGCATCGCCGCGCGATCCCGCCGGTCGAGCGGCGATGATCGTCTTCGATCTGCGCTGCGGGACGGGGCATGTGTTCGAGGCGTGGTTTGCCTCCTCGACCGCGTACGAGGACCAGCGCGCGCGCTTGCTGGTCGCGTGCCCGATGTGCGGCGACACACAGGTGGGGAAGGCGGTGATGGCGCCCGCCGTTCCCGCGAAGGCGAACACAGCGCCTTCCCCGCAGGTGGTCAAGGCGGCGTTGGCGTCGCTTGCGCAGGCGCAGGCCAAGGCGCTGGAGAACTCGACCTGGGTCGGGCGCGACTTCGCCACGCGCGCCCGGGCAATGCACGATGGAGCCGAACCGCATACCAGCATCCACGGCCAGGCGACCCCGGCGGAGGCGAAGGGGCTTGCGGAGGACGGCGTCGCGGTCGCGCCGCTGCCGCTCCCAGTCACGCCGCCCGAGGCGCAGAATTGACCTGCTGCGGGCCCGTCCGCTAAACAGACCGAGTGCCCTCGTAGCTCAGCAGGATAGAGCGACGGTTTCCTAAACCGCAGGTCGGTGGTTCGAGTCCACTCGAGGGCACTAGGCCGCGGCGGGCTGAGCGCGGTCGCGCGTGCTGTGCGAAAGGTCGTTCGACGTGATGAACCCTCAGGCGAAGGCGGTGCTGGAACGGCTGGCCGCATTGTCTCCCGCGATCCCGGCGGCGGACGACGACGCGACCTGGGTGGCGAACTTCCGCTATGGTGTCGCGCTGATCTCGACCTTTGCCGCCCCGCCCGAGCCGGTGTTGCGGGTCGAACAGCGCGTGATCGCGACCAGCGCGGGGGCGATGCCGGTGCGCGTGTACCGCCCTCTCGAGGGACGCCTGCCGGTGTTGCTATACCTGCATGGCGGCGGCGCGATCGCGGGGTCGGTCGACACGCACGACTCGCCGCTCCGCGCGCTGGCGAACCGGAGCGGGTGGCTGGTCGTCGCGCCCGAGTATCGGCTCGCTCCCGCCGCGCGCTTCCCGGCGCAGGTCGACGATGCGGAGGCGGCGCTGGCGTGGATCGTCGCGCAGGCGGAGGCGATCGACGCGGACGCCAGCCGGATTGTCGTTGCGGGCGACAGCATCGGCGGCGCGTTCGCCGCCGCGCTGGCCGCGCGCGCGAAAGAGCGCGGACCACGGCTCGCCGGGCAAGTGTTACTTTACCCCAACACCGATCTCCGGCGCGGGGCGGACTACCCGTCCCGCCGGAGCGAGG
>CAXSEO010000430.1:0-3132 GCA_964235525.1 uncultured Sphingomonas sp.
CGCCCGCCGCCCCGCATATTCGCGAGACGCCGCAGCAGCCCCGCCGCGATCCGCACCTCGTAGCTGCGCTCACCAAGCGCCACCGGCACGGCCCTCACGGGCGCAGCGCCCTCAGGATCGCCGCCACGGTCGCCTCATGCGGGGCGCGATGGCTGGCGACATGGATCGGCGCCTCAGCGTAAACGGGGTTCCGCGCGCGAGCAAGCTCGTCGAGCACCTCCAGCGGGTCTTTACCGCGCAGCAGCGGGCGGGTGTCGCGGCGCTTTACCCGGTCCGCGAGCACGCGGGGGTCGGCGTGGAGCCAGATCGCGAGCGACTGCGCGAGGATCAGCGCGCGCGTGTCGTCGTGGAGAAACGCGCCGCCGCCGGTGGCGATCACCTTGGGCGTGCCGTCGATCAGCCGCCGGATGACCCGCCGCTCACCGTCGCGGAAATACGGCTCGCCGAACCGCGAGAAGATGTCGGCGATGCTCATCCCCGCCGCCGTCTCGATCTCCGCGTCCGCGTCGACGAACGGCAGCCGCAGCCGCCCCGCCAGTCGCCGACCGACGGTGGACTTGCCGACGCCCATCAGCCCGATCAGCACGATCGGCTGGCCCGTCCATGCGCCGCGCGCGGCGACACTGGCGGGTTCGGGAGGGCGGCTTTGCAACATGGCGGGGGTCGCTATACAGCCGGGCGCGGGCCGGGCAAAAGCCTCGCGTGGAGTGAAGCATGTCGCGTTTGGTGTTGACGGCGGTGATCGCGCTGGTGGTGGTCGTGGGCGGGCTGTTCCTGCTCGCGGGCCGCGCGCGTGAGCGCCCGCCGGTCAGGGTGGAAAAGGCGGTCAACCTTGCCAATCTCCGAGGTTAGGCTGCTGGCGGGCGGCGCGCTGGTGGCGCTCGCCGCGGCCGCGTCGATCGCGCAGGAACGGCCCGAGTCCATCCTGCCCCCGGGCTTCGGTCAGCCCGAACAACCGACGCCTTCGCCCAGCGCCTCGCCGCGCGCGCTCGCGACGTCGGGCGCGACCGCCCAGCCGATCCCACGCGAAAAGGCGGGCGAGACGCCGTCGGACCTGCCCTCCGCCGAGCCGACGCCCAAGCCGACCGTCGATGCGGCGACGCTGGCCGAGTACGAGCTTCCTGAGGCTTCGCGCCGCTCACTGGCGGTGGTGGGCGTGGACGACACCGGCTTCGACGCCGACGCATGGGGCAGCGCGGACGGGCGCTCGCTCGAGACGTGGATGCGCGCGTTCAAGGGCCCGCTCGCGTCGCGCTGGTTGGAGATCACGCTCCGCCGCGCGCTGCTTGCGGCGGCGGACACGCCTCGCTCCGTCAACGGCGCGGACTTCGCCGCCGAGCGCGCGTGGCTGCTGCTGCGGCTGGGCGAGCCGGTCGCGGCGCGCGCGCTTGTGCAGGGGGTCGACCCCGACCATTACACCCCCAAACTGTACCAGGTGGCGATGCAGGCGGCGCTCGCGACCGGCGACCCGGCCGCGACGTGCCCGCTGGTCGACGGCGCCAACGCGCGCGCGCCCGACCCCGCTTGGCGGCTCGCCAAACCGATCTGCGTATCGCTAGGCGGCGCGCCCGCCGCCGCAACCCAGCTGCTCGCCGCCGATCGCCGCGCGCGAGTGGCGCGCGGCATCGACTTCCAGCTCGCGCAGAAGGTGGTCGGCGTGGGCGGGCAGGGGCGGCAGGCGGTGACGATCGAGTGGGACGGCGTGGACCGGCTCACTGCGTGGCGGTGGGGGCTTGCCGCCGCAACGGGGGTGGAGGTGCCGGACACGCTCTACGCCACCGCCGGGCCGCAGCTTGCGGGCTGGCGCGCGCTGTCGCCCGCCATCCCGGTCGCCAAGCGGCTCGCGCCCGCCGAGACCGCGGCAGCGATGGGCGTGCTGTCGAATGTGGCGCTGGTCGACCTGTATTCGTCGGGGGAGGAGGACTCTGGGGAGGACGCCGCCGCCTCCGCCGCCGCGAGCGACTTGCGCGAAGCGTATACCGGCGCGACCTTCGACGCGCGCCGGACGGCAATGGAGCGGCTGTGGGGCGCGACCGACGCGAACGCGCGCGTGCCCTACGGGCGACTGGTGCTGACCGCGCGCGGGGCGGCGCGGCTGCGGCCGGTGGACAAGCTGTCGGACGCGGACCGGCTGGTCGCGTCGATGCTGAGCGCTGGGCTCGACCGGACCGCCGAGCGCTGGCGCGACCATGTGGCGGAGGGTAGCGACGCGTGGGCGATGCTGCTGCTCGCCGATCCGGACGCGGAGGGGACGGTCGCTTATCGAACGCTCGGCGCCTATTCGGGCACGGGAGATGCGGCGACGAAGCAGCGCCTGTTCTTCGCCGGGCTGGCGGGGCTGGGGCGACTGTCGCCCGACGACATCGAGCGCGGCGCGCGTGCGCTCGATGTCAGGATCGGCCTGGAGAACAGCTGGACTCGCGCGCTCGACCGCGCTGCGCGTGACCGCGAGCCGGGGACGGTGGTGTTGCTCACCGCGATCGGGATGCAGACGCCTGCGTGGCGCGGCGTGCCTCCAGAAGCGCTGTACCGCATCGTCGGCGCGTTGCGCGCAGTAGGGCTCGACGGCATCGCCCGCATGGTCGCAGCGGAGGCGATCGCGCGCGCATGACGGATGCCGCCCTGATCGACCGCTTCCTGGAGATGCTGGCGGCGGAGGCGGGAGCGGCGCGCAACACGTTGGCGGCGTATCGTAGCGATCTGGTGCTCGCCTCGACGGCGCTGGGTGGCGGACTCGCCGAGGCGGACGCCGCGGCGCTGGCGCGGGTCGCCAACGGCTGGGCCGACCTGTCGCGCGCGAGCGTGGCGCGCAAGTCGGCGGCGCTCCGGCGTTTCTTCGCGTTCCTCGCCGAGGAGGGATTGCGCGCGGATGATCCCGGCACGGCGCTGCCCCGTCCCGGCGCGCGACGGCCGCTTCCCCGCGTGCTCGCGCATGAGGACATGGACCGGCTGTTCGCCGCCATCGCGGCGCGCTTGGCGCGCGAGCCGCTCGACCCGCGCGACCTGCGGCTGTCGGCGCTGGTGGAGCTGCTTTACGGCTCCGGCCTGCGCGCGAGCGAGCTGGTCAGCCTGCCGCGCGACGCGATCGCCAGCGATCGACCGTACCTGATCTTGCGCGGGAAAGGCGGGCGC
>CAXSEO010000431.1:0-3123 GCA_964235525.1 uncultured Sphingomonas sp.
GGGGGCAATCGCGCCGACTGCCATCAGCATGGCGAGCAGGAGGCAGGCGAGGAAGCGTCGGATCAGCATGGTCGCCCTATACCGCAACCGAGCGCGTCCCGGAAGCCAGGGAGTTCCGGGCGGCGATGAAACAGCGTAGTCGAACAGCCCGCCCCGAAGTATGCGTGTGAAGGATTGACAATGTCGCATGAGCGCGCCATGCCTGTCCTACCGTCGTCGGCGAACGACCAGGGGCCATCTCGCGATGCGGAGTTAGACCATGGCCGAGCGCAAACTTTTCGCCGGGCACGCGGTCCGGCGGCTGCGGCGCAACGCGGGGGTAAACCAGGCGGCAATGGCCGAGATGCTCGGGATCAGCGCCAGCTATCAAAACCTGATCGAGCGCAATCAGCGCCCCGTTACCGCCGCCGTGCTCGTCCGGCTCGCCGAGCTGTTCGACTTCGACCCGCGCGCGTTGACCGGGAGCGAGCCGGGCGGCGGGGTCGACGCGGTGCGGCGACGGCTGGCCGATCCGCTGTTCGCCGATCTGGAGGTCGATCGCGGCGAGGTGATCGAGTGGCTCGCTGCCGCGCCCGGCGGAGCGGAAGCGTTCGCGCGCGTGTTCGACCGGCTTGGCGGCGGCGAGACGCGACGCGATGCCGAAGCCGACCCGCTGTCGCTCGTCCGCCGCGAGGTGGAACGCTGGCGCAACCATTTCGCCGACCTCGACACCGCCGCCGAGGGCATCGCCGACGCGCTGCGGCTTGGCGCGGAGGACCTGTACGGCGCGCTCACCGAACGGCTGCGGGTCAAGCACGGCTTGTCGGTGCGGGTGCTCCCCGCCGAGGTACTGGCGGACACGCTGCGGCGACTCGACCTCCACGCGCGCCAGCTCCAGCTGAGCGAGATGCTCGCCCCGCACAGCCGCACCTTCGCGGTCGCGACCCAGCTCGCGCTAATCGAGCTGCGCGCGGAGATCGACGCGCTCGTCAAGGGGGCGGCGTTCGCTGACCGGACCGCCGAACGATTGTTCCGCCGCCACCTACTCGCCTACGCCGCCGCCGCGATCACCATGCCTTATGCCCGGTTCCTGCGCGCGTGCGAGGCGAGCGGCTATGACCTGGAGCTCCTCCGGCATCGCTTCGGCGCGGGGTATGAACAGATCGCTCACCGGCTGACGACGCTGAGTCGGGTCGGCGCGCGCGGGCTGTCGTTCTTCATGCTGCGCGTCGATCGCGCGGGGCAGGTGTCGAAGCGTTACGCGGGCGCGAGCGAGGCGGCGCTGGTCGACGCGGACGGGCGCTGTCCGTTGTGGCGGTTGCACCACGCGTTCGACCGGCCCGGGACGGAGATGGTGCAGCTGGTCGAGCTGGAAGACGGCGCGCGCTGGCTGACCATCGCGCGCACGGTCGCCCCGCAGGCGCCCAGCGTGGGCGGCGTGCGCGCTGAGTTCTCGGTCGGGGTCGGGGTCGCGGCGGCGCAGGCGCGCGGGCTGGCGGCGGCGCGCGGCGTGGACCTGGCCGGAGAAGCGACCCCGATCGGGCTGGGCTGCCGTGCATGCCTGCGCCCCGCCTGCCCGCAACGCTCGCTCCCGCCCGCGGGCCGCGCGCTACTGGTCAACGAGCGCGAGCGGCGGGTGTCGCCGCTCACCTTCGCCGGCGACTAGCCCGCCGCGAACACGCCGCAGGCGATCCGCGCGCCGCTGTTGCCCGACGGGTCGGTGCTGAGGTCGTCCGCGCCCGCGTGGATCACCAGCGCCGCGCCGTCCGCGTCGAGCAGTCCCGCCACGCTCGCGCCGGGGATGATCACCCCGATCGTCCCGCGCCCGTCCGCGCCGATGATGAGGTTGGGCAAGTCACCCTGATGCGGCCCCATCGGGTTGAGCGCGCCATGCTTCGCGCCCGTCGGGTTCCAGTGCGGCCCCGCGCTGGCGAAGTCAGGCGGGTCACAGCGGCCGATGGTGTGGACATGCGCGCCGTGGGTGCCGGGCGGCAGCGCGCGCGCGTCGACGGTGAAGCGGATGCCGCCCGCCACCTGCGTCGCGGTCGCGCGGCCGACATACACGCCGTTCGCCGAGTTGAGCAGCGCCACCGCGTGCGCCCCGCCCGCGACCGGATCGCCGACACGCGGGTGCGGGCGTACCAGGTTGCATCCTGCGAGCGTGAGCAGCACCGTTCCCGCCAGCATCGTTCCGCGCATCCAGCAATCCTTTCGTCGTCCTCCGGCCCCGCTTGGGCGCGTTCGCGCGCGCTGGCAACGGTTAAGCGCGCCCTACCGGTACGGGCAGCACCCGCCCGTCCGCGTCGCGCGCCTCCGCCACGCGCACGCCGAAGACGCGCGCGAGATTGGCGGGTGTGAGCACGGTCGCCGCCGGGCCGAACGCGGCCACCCTGCCCTGCTCGAGCAGCAGCACATCGTCCGCCGCGCGTGCCGCCTGGACGAGATCGTGGACCACCAGCACGACCCCGCGTCCCGCCGCCGCTTGCGCGCGCAGCCGGGCGAGAATGTCGATCTGGTGCGCCGGGTCGAGGCTGGCGAGCGGCTCGTCCGCGAGTAGCCAGGCGGGCTCCCCCGCCAGCACGCGCGCGAGCAGCACGCGCGCCCGCTCGCCGCCTGAGAGGGTCGCGATCGCGCGATCGGAAAGGTGCTCCGTCCCCGTCTCCGCCAGCGCGCGCGCGATCGCCTCGCGGTCCGCGTCCGACTCGGCGGCGTAGCGTGAGCGGTGCGGCAGGCGACCGATCGCCACCGCCTCGCGCGCGCGCACGTTCCAATGCACCGCCGCGTCCTGCGGCAGATAGCCGATCGCACGCGCCCGCGCCCGCGCGTCGAGCGTAGCGACCGCGTCGTCGCCGAGCCGCGCCTTGCCCCCATTCGGGGTCAACAGCCCGGCGAGCGCGCGGACGAGGGTCGACTTGCCCGCGCCGTTGGGGCCGAGTATCGCGGTCACGCGCGCGCGGACGAACCGGACGGATACGTCGTCGAGCACCACTCGCCCGCCAAGTCGCACCGATAACCCGACCGCGCTCAAATCCACGTCGTCGCTCCCCGCCGCAGCAGCAGCACGAGGAAGAACGGCGCGCCGAGCAGCGCCATCGCCACCCCCAACCGCACCTCTCCCGCGCCGGGCGCGAGCCGACACAGGCT
>CAXSEO010000432.1:0-3121 GCA_964235525.1 uncultured Sphingomonas sp.
TGTCGAGCTGCTGGAAAGCTTCCGTACCGGCGGTGATCACGCCAAGCTGCGGCACAAGTACAAGCATGAGCTGCACGCCAACGAGGTCGCGATCCTGCCTTACTACGTCGCCAATCTGAACATCGAGGCGACGTATCAGGCGATCACCGGCCAGTTCGCGGAGTTCGAGAATCTGTGCTTCGTCGACACGCTCGACAATGTCGCGGCGCTGGGCATCCATGCCGGGCATCAGCACGACATGTTCGGCACGACCAGCGACGAGAATGTCGAGCGGATCAAGCGCCAGAACGCGCGCAAGATCAGCGTCATCATCGGCAACCCGCCCTACAACGCCAACCAGCAGAACGAGAACGACAACAACAAGAACCGCACCTACGCGCACATCGACCGGCGCATCAAGGAGACGTACATCAAGGCGAGCACCGCGCAGAAGACGAAGCTGTACGATATGTACGCGCGCTTCTACCGCTGGACGAGCGACCGACTGGGCGACGAGGGCGTGCTGGCGTTCGTCACGAACCGGAGTTTCATCGAGAGCCGGACGTTCGATGGGTTTCGCAAGCTGATCGTCAACGACTTTCAGGATATCTGGATCGTCGATCTCGGCGGCGACGTGCGCGCCAATCCCAAGCTGAGTGGGACGAAGCACAACGTCTTCGGTATCCAGACAGGCGTTGCAATTGCGTTTCTGGTCCGGCGGCAGGGTGCTCTTGGCAATGGCATCCAATACTGTAGGCGTCCAGAGGACGACACCGCCGAAGATAAGCTGAGTTGGCTGACAACCGCCGACTTGCGAGCCGTTGATTTGACGACACTCAAGCCTAACTCACGCTCGGACTGGATAAGCAGCGGATCCAGCGTTGAATGGGATAGCCTACTCCCACTTTGTGACCCTAGGACCAAGGCGACAGCCGAGCGCGCAAATGAGCGTTCGATTTTCAAGCTATTCTCATTGGGCGTCGCCTCAAATCGCGACGACTGGGCTTATGACTTCTCGGCACAACAATTGGCAAGGAAAGTAATTTATTTTCAAAACGAGTATAACAATGAACGCGAACGAGTTCAAGCTGGCCTGCTGCCCTCAGCAAATCGCTCGATAAAATGGGGCAGCGAGTTAGAGACTGGCCTTAGGCGCTCTGCTCAGATGTCGTTTGACACTGGGCTTATACAACGAGCCTCATATAGGCCGTTTGTCACTCGCTGGTACTATCATGACGATAGGATTGTCCATCGCTTCTATCAGGCGAACCGGCTTGTTAATCTGCCTCCCCGTGCAGACGATCGGGTCATAACCTTCCTTTCCGTCTCCTCGGACAAGGGGCTTTCCACACTAGCTACCGCGTGCATTTTTGATCTGTGCTACACGAAAGTGGGAAACGGAGGCTCGTTCGGCGTGTCCCGCTATCGCTACACCAAGTCCGGCGAGCGGGTGGACAACATCACCGACTGGGCGCTGGCGCGGTTTCGGGAGCGATATGGTGACGCGCTCAACCTTCAGACGGGCAGCGGCGGAGCGCCGGGCCGGAGTAAATCCGGCCCGTCGAACGGGCTCGGCGAAGCCGACCCGCCGGCCGCGCTTGCCGGAGTCCGCGCGCAGCGTGCGCGCTCGCCCGGCGGCGCGAAAGACGCGATCTTCGCCTACGTCTACGCCGTCCTTCACGACCCGGTGTACCGCGAGACCTATGCGCTGAACCTCAAGCGCGAGTTCCCGCGCGTGCCCTTCTATCCCGACTTCGCAGCGTGGGCGGCGTGGGGCGAGGCGTTGCTGGCGATGCACATCGGCTATGAGGCGGTGACGCGCTGGCCGGTCGAGCGGGTCGACACGCCCGGCAAGCGCGCCGAGGGAACGCACCCCAAACCCGTGCTCAAGTCCCACCCCGAGCAGGGCTTGGTGGTAGTCGACGCCGACACGCAGCTGACCGGCATCCCGCCCGAAGCGTGGCACTATCGGCTCGGCAACCGCTCCGCGATCGACTGGGTGCTCGACCAGCACAAGGAAAAGCGCCCGCGCGACCCGACGGTGGCGGCGAAGTTCAACAGCTATCGCTTCGCCGACCACAAGGAAGCGATGATCGCGCTGCTCGCCCGCGTGGTGCGGGTCAGCGTCGACACGGTCGCGATCACGGACGCGATGCGCGCGGTGGCGCGGGAGGCCGTCGCGGGCTGAACCGCGGCGACCCCCCATGCACCTCGCCGCGCCCGCCATCGTGCTGTCGACCCGCGCGCATGGCGAGCATGGGCTGGTGGTGCGCGCGCTGACGCACGCCGACGGGGTGCGCGCGGGCTATGTGCGCGGCGGGCGCGGGCGGCGGCTGGGGCCGGTGCTCCAGCCGGGCAACGCGGTTCTGGGGGACTGGCGCGCGCGCACCGACGATCAGCTCGCGGCGCTTACGGTGGAGCTGGTCGCCAGCCGCGCGGGGCTGTGGGCGGCGCCGCTCCCCGCCGCGGGCCTTGAATGGGCGACCGCGCTGACCGCCGCCGCGCTGCCCGAGGCGCAGCCCTATCCGGCGCTGTACGCCGCGCTCGACGGGGTGCTCGGCGCGATCGAGGCGGCTCCGGCGGCGCGGGGGTGGGCGGCGGCGCTGGCCCGGTACGAGCTGTTGCTGCTGGGCGAGCTGGGGTTCGGGCTCGACCTGGAGCGGTGCGTGGTGAGCGGGGCGGCGGAGGGGCTCGCGTTCGTCAGCCCGAAGAGCGGCGGCGCGGTGAGCCGCGCGGCGGCTTGCGGGTATGAGGAGCGGCTGTTCGCGCTGCCTGCGTTGCTACGCGAGGGGGGTGAGGCGGGCTGGGGCGACATCCTCGCCGCGTTGCGGGTGACCGGGCACTTCCTGGCGCGCGACATCCTCACCGACCGCCGCGCCGAACCGCTCGCCGCGCGGGAGCGGCTGATTGAAAGACTGAAGCGCGCGGCGGGATAGCGGGCGCTTGTCGGGGCGGGGCGCTTTCTTCTACGCGCGTCGCGAAAGGATCGGGGACACGTGACACAGAAACTGATTGCCCTCCTCCCCGGCGACGGCATCGGGCCGGAGGTGGTGGCGGAGGCGCGGCGGGTGGTCGACGCGCTCGGGCTGAATCTCGGCTGGGAGGAAGCGCCGGTCGGCGGGGCGGCGTATCTCGCCAGCGG
>CAXSEO010000433.1:0-3110 GCA_964235525.1 uncultured Sphingomonas sp.
CGGCGCGGCGCTCTACAACTGGTACGCGCATGGCGAGCTGAGCGGCGAGGGCTCGTCGGTGGCGGAGGGCATCGGCCAGGGGCGGATCACCGGCAACCTCGAAGGCGCGCCGATCGACACGCAATACCGGATCGACGACGTCGAGGGACTCGACTGGGTCGACCGGCTGCTGACGGAGGAGGGGCTGTGCCTCGGGCTGTCGTCGGGGATCAACGTCGCGGGCGCGGTGCGGCTGGGGCGTGAGCTGGGCGCGGGCGCGCGGGTGGTGACGATCCTGTGCGACACCGGCTTCCGCTACCTGTCGACGCTCCACAACCGCGACTGGCTGGTCGCCAAGGGATTGCCGGTGCCCGCGCGGCTTGCGGGGGCGTGATCGACAAGCGGGGTCCGGTCCGCTAAGGCGCGGAACGGATGGACGTTTCCCGACGAGACGCACGCGCCGCGCAGACCGTGCAGCGGGTCAAGGTCGGCATGACCGGGCTGGCGGTGGTGCTGCTCCTGATCGTGCTCGCGGGCGCGCTGCTGCGCGTGGCCGGGCATGAGCGCGCGGGACCCGCAACCGCGTCGCGCGGTGACCTTGCCGCCAATCTGTCGCAGGCGAACAGCGCCGACGCCTCGGGCGAGCCGCTGGCGGAGATCGGCGTCGCACCGTCCGGGCAGGGCAACGCGACGGACGCCCCACGCGGTCGCTGACCGCCGCCACGCATGTTGTTCGATCGTCGCTGGACTGATCTCGCCCCGGTGCGATTGGTCGTGCGCGTGCGATCCCTCGACGTGCACGCGAATATCGTATGTTACCCTCCAGTATCCCGCGTTTTCCCGTTGCATCCCCAAACGGCCCCTGATACGCCGTCTGCAGAGGGCAATCTCCCAGTGGCGTTGATACAACCGGAGGCGGCGAGAGCCGCTTCCCGGAGCGGGGAGGTTTGCGCGCCGAGTGCGAGGTAGGCGTGGCGGACAGGGGGCTTTATCAGGGATCGGGGCTCGGCCTTGTCGATGACAAGGGCCGCGTGGCCATACCCGCCTCGCTGCGTGCGACGCTCGCCGCCAACGCGCCCCGCCCCGACGGCAAGGATGGCGGCATGGTGGTGGTCAGCGTCCACCAGGACGCGCGCTGCCTGATCGCCTATGACCAGCCCTATGCCGCGACGCTGAAGGCGCAGCTCGACGCGGCGGAACTCGACGCGGGAACGGGCAAGCGCGACTTCAACATCAAGCGCGGCGCGGCGCTGGGCGAGCTTGTGCCGTTCGACGGGTCGGGGCGGTTCATCCTACCCGAGCTGCTGCTGTTCCAGGCGGGCATCGCGCAGAACGCGTTCTTCTACGGCGTGTTCGACTATTTCGAAATCTGGGACCCGGCGACGCTGGTCGGTGCTGACGGCATTCCCGAGGCGGTGAAGGCGGCGGCGCGGTTCTATTGCGGCAAGAAGGGGATCGCGCTGTGAGCGCCGTCCCGCATATTCCCGTGCTGCTGGACGAGGTGGTTGAGGCCCTCGACCCCAAGCCGGGCGAGTCGCTGGTCGACGCGACCTTCGGCGCGGGCGGGTACACCCGCGCGCTGCTCGAGCGCGGCGCGCGGGTGTGGGCGTTCGACCGTGACCCTGACGCGATCGACGCCGGTCGTGCGGCGGAGGCGGCGAGCGGGGGGGCGCTGGTGCTGGTGCCTGCTGCGTTCTCGGCGATGGACAGTGAGCTCGCCGCGCGCGGTGCGGTGCCGGTCGCAGGCGTGGTCATGGACATCGGCGTGTCCTCCATGCAGCTCGACCAGGCGGAGCGCGGCTTCTCGTTTCAGGGCGACGGCCCGCTCGACATGCGGATGAGCCGCGAGGGGCCGAGCGCGGCCGACTTCGTCAACACCGCGGAGGAGGCAGAGATCGCCGATGTGCTCTACCTCTACGGCGAGGAGCGCCAGTCGCGCCGGGTCGCGCGCGCGATCGTCGCCGCGCGGCCGCTGACTCGCACCGGCGAGCTGGCGGCGGTGATCCGCCGCGCGCTGGGCCACAAGCCGCATGACAAGAAGGACCCGGCAACGCGCGCGTTTCAGGCGATCCGCATTCACATCAACCGTGAGCTGGGCGAGCTCGAAGACGGGCTGATCGCCGCCGAGGCGGTGCTCGCGCCCGGCGGGCGGTTGGCGGTGGTGACCTTCCACAGCCTGGAGGACCGGCTGGTCAAGCGGTTCCTGCGCGCGCGCTCGGGTGGCGAGGCGGCGGGGTCACGCCACCGGCCAGCGACGGTTCAGGCGCAGGGGCCGAGCTTCGAGAATGTCGCGCGGGCGGTGCGCGCGGGCGAGGCGGAGGTGGCGCGCAACCCGCGCGCGCGCTCCGCGACGTTGCGTAGCGCGCGACGCACGGCGGCGGCCGCCTGGGGTCGCGACATGGGAGGAGCGGCATGACGGCGGCATATCGGCTGAAGGGCGTGGGCTGGTTCGGCGCGTGCACCGCGGTGGTGCTCGGCTTCTATCTCGTGTCGCTGCAGGTCGCGGCCGAGCGCAAGAAGCTGGAAGGGTTGAACGCGAGCATCGCCTCCACGCGGCGTGACATCCGCGCGCTGGAGACCGAGTTCGATACCCGCGCCAACCTCGCCCAGCTGGAGCGGTGGAACGGCGACACGCTGGCGCTCGCCGCCCCGCGCGCCACGCAATTCGTGCGCGACCCGGCGCAGTTCGCGGCGATGGACGCGCGCCAGCCGCTCGCGCTCGGCGACGCGGCGGTGAAGACCGCCGCGCTGGTCGTGCCAAGCCTGTCCGCGCCGATGACGTCGCCTCCGGTCGCGGTCGCGGCGGCGACGCCGCCCCAAGCGCCCGCCCGGACCGTCGCCGCCCCGGTGCGGACGGCGGCGGCCGAGACAAGGGTATCCGCGCCCGTGCGGGTCGCCATGGTGCGGGAGACTCACCCCGCCGCCCGGGCCACCCTCGCGCACCCGGCCGCGCTGTCGCGCGCCAAGCCGGAGGTCGCGATGCTCGACCACAAGCTGCTCAGCGACTCCACGATCGGCGACCTGCTTGCCCGCGCGCGCGGCGAGAAGGCGCGCGGGCGGTGAGCGTCGCGGTCGCCCGTCCGCTGCCGCGCCGTCATGGCGGCACGCAGCGCGCGCAGCTGGTCCAGACC
>CAXSEO010000434.1:0-3103 GCA_964235525.1 uncultured Sphingomonas sp.
CGGACGCCAGCTTGTTCAGGGACGCCAGCTTCCCCATCGGATCGCGCTCGCGTTCCGGCACCCCGGCCCAGGCGTCGTCGAGCTCGGGGGTGACGAAATGCTCTTCGATGGCGATGATGGGCATGGGCGGCTCCGGTGACGCGTGGGGGCTGAACGCGCGAGGGGCGAGGCGGGTTCGTCCTCCCCTCCTTCCCCTCCCTTACAAGGCGGCGGGAAGCGCTACGCCGCGACCCGCTACGCCGCCTCGCTCGCGTCGAGCCATGCCGCCTCCAGCGTCTCGACTCGCTTCTCCAGCTCGCCGCGCCGCCGCGTCAGCTCGGTCATCGTCAGCTTCGCCAGCGCCGCATCCGCGCTCGCCGGATCGAACATCGCCCGGTCGACCGCGCCGCGCTGCTCGGTGAGCCGGGCAAGCTCCGCTTCCGCCTCCTTCGCGCGCTTCCTGAGCGCCTGCCCCTTCTCGCGCGCTTCGGCGGCGGCGCGGCGCGCTTCCTTTCGCTCGCCCTTGTCGAGCTTGGGCCCAGCGGTGTCCTTGCCGAGCACCAGCGCGATATAATCCTCGATCGAGCCGTCGTAATCGCGCGCGGTGCCCGCATCGACGAGCACCAGCCGGTCGGCCGCCATCTCGATCATGTGCCGGTCGTGGCTGACGATCACCACCGCGCCCTCATAGGCGTTGAGCGCCTGGATCAGCGCCTCGCGCGTGTCGACATCGAGATGGTTGGTCGGCTCGTCGAGGATGAGGAGGTGCGGCGCATCGCGGGTGATCAGCGCGAGAGCGAGCCGCGCTCGCTCGCCGCCCGACAGCTTGCCGACTTCGGTGGTCGCCTTCGCGCCGGTGAAGCCGAAGCGGCCGAGCTGCCCGCGCACCGCCGACTGGCTCGCGCCGCGCATCAGCGCGGTCATGTGCTGGAGCGGAGTCTCGTCGCGGTCGAGCTCCTCCACCTGATATTGGGTGAAATAGCCGACGCGCATCTTGCCCGACGCGGCCATGTCGCCGTCCATCGGTGTGAGCTGGGCCGCCAGCAGCCGCGCGAGCGTGGTCTTGCCGTTGCCGTTGCGTCCCAGCAGCGCGATCCGGTCGTCGGGGTCGAGCCGGAGGTTGAGCCGTCGCAGGATCGGCACCTCCGCATAGCCGACGCTCGCCATGTCGAGCGTGATCAGCGGCGGGCGCAGCGCGTCGGGGCTCGGGAAGTCGAACGACAGCGACGGGTCGTCGAGCAGCTCGGCGATCGGCTGCATCCGCGCCAGCGCCTTGGCGCGCGACTGCGCCTGTTTGGCGGTGGACGCGCGGGCACTGTTGCGCGCGACATAGTCCTGCAGCTTCTCGCGCTCGGCCTGTTGCTTCGCCTTGGCGGAGGCGAGCTGCGCCTGCCGCTCCGCGCGCTGGCGCTCGAACGCGTCATAGCCGCCGGGATAGAGCGTCAGCTTGCCGCGCTCCAGGTGCAGGATGTGATCGACGACGTTGTTGAGGAAGTCGCGTTCATGGCTGACCAGCACGATGGTGGCGGGATAGGAGCGGAGGAAGTCCTCGAGCCACAGCACCGCCTCGAGATCGAGATGGTTGGACGGCTCGTCGAGCAGCAGCACGTCGGGACGCGAGAACAGCAAGGAGGCGAGCGCGACCCGCATCCGCCAGCCGCCCGAGAAGCTCTCCAGCGGCTGTTGCTGCATGTCCTCGTCGAAGCCGAGCCCGACCAGGATGCGCGCCGCGCGCCCGGGCGCGGCGTGCGCGTCGATCGCGTTCAGCCGTTCGTGCAGATCGCCGAGCCGGTCGGGATCGTGGCTGGTCTCCGCCTCCGCGAGCAGCGTCGCGCGTTCGGTGTCGGCGGCGAGCACGGTCTCGAACGGCGTCGCCGCGCCCGCGGGCGCCTCCTGCGCGATATAGCCGAGCCGGCTGCCGCGCGGCATCTCAACCTTGCCGGTGTCGGGCTCGGTCATCCCCGCGATCACCCGCACCAGGCTGGTCTTGCCCGCGCCGTTGCGCCCGATCAGCCCCACGCGCGAGCGCGGCGGCAGCTTGGCGGTGGCGGCGTCGAGGATCGTGCGCCCGCCAAGCCGCAGGGTGATGTCGGTAAGGTTGAGCATGACGCGCGCCTACCACTCGCGGGGACCGCTCGAAAGAGCGTAGGCGTGTAAAGACATTACAGCAACACAGGTCAGAGCCGGTGCTGCTCCACCCCTGGACAGCATTTCATGCCGCCTGACCGTAGCGTGACGCCGCTTTGGTGGATTACCGCACTCCCATGCGGCGACCCGCCGATGGTCCCGATCAGGAGCACCAGCATGTCCACCGAACCACAGCGCAGCCGCGCCGTCTTCTCCACCGAGGATTTCGCGCTGATGAAGGAAGCGGTGGCGGCGTACGTCAAGCAGATCGCCGACGACCCGCGCTCGTCCAAGTTCAGCAACCTCTACCATCGCCTCGGCCGGCTCGGCTGAGCGCGCCCCATTCACGAAGGATCACGACCGATGACGTTCCAGGACCAGACCCAGGCTGCCGGCCAGCTCATCCGCAGCCACGGCGAACCCTGGAGCGGTATCGACCCCGAGTCGGTCGCGCGGATGCGCGCGCAGAACCGCTTCCGCACCGGGCTCGACATCGCCCGCTACACCGCCGCGATCATGCGCCGCGACATGGCCGCCTATGACGCGGACCCGGCGAACTACACGCAGTCGCTCGGCTGCTGGCATGGCTTCATCGGCCAGCAGAAGATGATCAGCATCAAGAAGCATTTCGGCTCCACCGAGCGGCGGTACCTGTACCTGTCCGGCTGGATGGTGGCGGCGCTCCGCTCCGAGTTCGGGCCGCTCCCCGATCAGTCGATGCACGAGAAGACCAGCGTCCCGGCGCTGATCGAGGAGCTCTACACCTTCCTGCGCCAGGCGGACGCGCGCGAGCTGGGCATGATGTTCCGCGACATCGACCGCGCGCGCGAGACGGGCAACAAGGTGGAGGAGCAGCGGCTGCTCAAGCTGGTCGACAACCACCAGACGCATATCGTGCCGGTCATCGCCGACATCGACGCCGGTTTCGGGAATGCCGAGGCGACGTACCTGCTCGCCAGGAAGATGATCGAGGCGGGCGCGTGCGCGCTCCAGATCG
>CAXSEO010000435.1:0-3099 GCA_964235525.1 uncultured Sphingomonas sp.
CCCGAAAGTTCTGCCCTCCCGCGGGCAATGCTCCTTCGGCCCATGCGGCCCGGGGAGCGCCCAGCGATCAGGCTGGTTACGCGAGAAGATCGGGGCGGGGCAGAACACATAGCCGCGCTGCGTCAGAACGCGGTTGAGGATGAATAATTGCGGGATGGGAGAGAAGAAGGCGAGGAGAATGCTGGCGGCGATGTAGAGGATGTACCACTGCCCCCAGCGCCCTTGTCGCTCCTCCTTCTTGCGTTGCTGCGCCGTCTTCCTTGCCTTAGGTGCGGCGGGCGT
Organism: uncultured Sphingomonas sp.; assembly: GCA_964235525.1. Taxonomy (GTDB): domain Bacteria; phylum Pseudomonadota; class Alphaproteobacteria; order Sphingomonadales; family Sphingomonadaceae; genus Sphingomonas. Next base: position 283 of record CAXSEO010000435.1, read on the forward strand.
AACGGGCCTATAAAGTAGGGCGATCAACCCGACAGAGAACATAAACGGCAGAAGGACAAGGATCGATGAGGTATGATGGTCAACCTCGAGCAAAGCCTTCCTGGCTTCCACGCTGTGAACAAAGGCAACGATATCGCCTACTATAAGCGTACCAATTCCCAAGGGAACCAGGGTACAAATGGCACCAAGAAGGAGAGACTTGATGCGAGAAGATTGCCAATAGCTTGTCATGACACGCGGACTAGTAAGCTGAACCGCTTAGACGTTGTATGGCTTGGTTGACCGACCGTTGCATGTCTTCGTAGATGCCGCTGAAAAGGATATTACCTAGCGACTGCTCTCCGGCTTCCCATCGCTGCTCCAGACTGTCGAGCCCTCGTTGATAAGCAGCGGTCAGCCGCTCGTTGAGATGAAAGTGCTGGTCCAAAGCGTAGAGCGTAAGGCCCACCACCACCCCAATCCCGACCGCAATCAGCGCGGGTCCCAGCGCGAAAGCCGCGACAACCGGCCAACCCGCCGTAACGGTGCCTGCAAGTCCGCCGATGGCGGAGGCGAGCGCCACCGAAGGAATGTCGATCGTAAGGCTCGCCAGAAGATGCGCCAGATTGTGATCGCGCGCGAACTGCACGAGGTCCAACCCCACGACCAAGATCAACCCGAAATGGGCTGACTCCTTGGCTGCGGCCTTGAGCCCGGGCTTGCCGATTTGCAACTCCATGATCTTAGCATTGTCCACCCGATAGCGAGTGCCCGGCAGTATCTTGCGGCCGTTCGGCCAGCCCTTGATGTGGATGAGATCGCCTTTCGGACCAGCCTTGAACTCGACCTTCACCCGCCACCATCGGTTGAAGTCGCTCATCAGCTTCTGGGCGATCTTGACCATGCCGAAACTGTCCTTGACCGGACCGAGCCACAGCTTGAGCTGATCCTCACCGACATCGGCCGCCTTGGCGCCGTCCATGTTGCGGATCGCCTCCTGCGCGGCCTTGGCGCTGACCTCGTTGCGCTTCACCGCCTCACTCAGCCAGACGCGCGCTGCGTTCTTCAGATCGAATAGGAAATGGTCATCCCGCCTGACCGGAGGCAATGCCCGCGCCCCGCTCGCACCCTGCGCCATCAACGACTCCCCCACGCTGCCCGACGGGCTCGCTTTCTGACCGACATGGAAAGTGCTGACAAGCTGAGAGCGCCGCTCACAACAGGTTGCGCCGTTTCAGATCGAGATACCCGCGCACCAGCGCCTCGCCCACCTCGTCGTGCCCCGCCTCGATCACGTGCGCGCCGAGGTGGCGCAGCCGGGTCAGCACCAGCAGCCGGTCGCGGAGCAGCGCGGCGGCGGTGATCGCGCGGGTGACGTCGTCGGGGGCGGCGGGCGCGCGGTCGACGATCGCTTCCAGCTCCTCGTCGCGCAGCACCACCACCAGCAACAGGTGCCGCGCAGTGAGGCGCGCCGCCGCGCGGACCATGAACTCGGCGGCGGTGAGGTCGGTCACCTCGGTGAACAGCACGACGAGCGAACGGCGGGTGAGCCGCTGCGCCAGCGTGGTCAGCGCAAGCGTGAAGTTGGTCTCGGTCGTGCCATAGTCGATGCCGGCGGCGACGCGCTGCACCTGCGCGAACGCGCCAGCGCCCGACACGAAGCCGCTCGCGACCTGCGGCTGCGAGTCGAACGAGAACAGCGACACGCGGTCGCCGAGCTTGAGCGCGACCCAGGCGGTGAGCAGCGCCGCCGACACCGCGCGGTCGACGCGCGGCAGCCCCGCGACCGGTTCCGCCATCTGCCGACCGGCGTCGAGCGCGAGCACGAGCTGGTTGTTGCGCTCGGTGACGAACTCCTTGGCGTCGAGGCGGCCGTGGCGCGCGCTCTGTTTCCAGTCGATCGCGCGCTTGTCCATGCCGGATCGGAACTCGACCAGCGCGTCGAAGTCGGTGCCCTCGCCGCGGTCGTGCTGCACGACCAGCCCCGCCGCGTGACGGCGGAGCAGCTCCGCGCCGCGGCGGCGGACGGGGCGGATGTCGGGAAGGATCGGCAGCGTCGCGCCGACCGCGAGCTTGTGCTCGTGCCAGGCGAGCCCGAGCGCGCCCCGCCACCGGATCGACGCGCGGGCGATGGTGGCGGTGCCGCGCCGCCGCGTCGTCACCGGCAGCAGCGCCAGCGCGCGGCCCGCCTCCAGCCGCAGCCACGCGCGCCCGTCGTCGCGCAGGTCGAGCAGCGGGTCCGGGTCGAGCGCGATCTCCGCCGACGCGGGCGGGCGCGGGCCCGCGATCGCCACACCGACCCGGGCGTCGACCGTCTCGCCGACGGCGGCGCTCGCGGGCAACGCAACGGTCACGCTTGCCCTCGCCCGCCCGCCCAGCGCGTCGACCAGCGTCAGCAGCAGCACCGCCGCCGGCCAGGCGAGCGCGGCGTACCACCTCCCCGGCATCAGCACCGCGATCACCAGCGCCACCGGCGCGCCCGCCGCCGCCAGCCCGATCGCGGCGCGGGTCGGGCGCGTCATGCCCGGATGCTCATCGCGGAACCTCGATCCCCTCGATGATCTCGCGCACCACGTCCTCGACCACCCGCCCGTCGATCTCGGCGGCGGGGGACAGGATCAGCCGGTGGCGAAGCAGCGCGGGGGCGAGCGCCTTCACATCGTCGGGGATCACGAAGTCGCGTCCGTCGAGCGCCGCCCGCGCCCGCGCCGCGCCCGCCAGCATCGCCCCCGCGCGAGGGGAAGCGCCCGACTGCAGGTCAGCGACCGCGCGCGTACCGCGGATCAGCACGGTTATTTAGTCGATCACCTCGTCGACCAGCCGCACCCCAGCCAGCGC
>CAXSEO010000436.1:0-3096 GCA_964235525.1 uncultured Sphingomonas sp.
GCGCCCGCGTGCGGGCGATGATCAGCGCCGGCGAAGTTGGCGAACTCTGCCTCGATCTTGCGCGTCTGGCCTGGTGCCACAGCAAGTGATCCGTCGCCACCTTTCGCGAGCGGGGTCGGCCTCGCTGACCCTGCCGGATCGTACCCCGTTTCATCGCTGGCCTGCATCAAGGTCGCGTTCTCGCCACCGTTACTGATTGCAAGGCCATGCAGCATCACCTTAACCGTGGCCGGCCCGCTATTCCGGTAGCTGACGTAGAGAAGCTGCGATCCGTTGCTTGCCCAGAAGCCGGAAAGGCTGATCCTGAGCGGTCCCGAGCGCAGCCGCGCAGTGTCCCCCGATTTGTCGCCACCGACGACGGACACGCCCGGGTCCGGTTCTGGCATCAACCGCCCCTCGCTGCCGGGAGAACAACCCGCCGCCGCGTGAATCAGCAACAGCGCGCCAAAGCCGGGGCGCAACCTCGAGGCGCGGGTCATACCGCGATAGCCAACGTCTTGATCGGTTGCTGTAGCCGCTTTCGCGTCAGGCTATTCGGGCCGCCCAGGTCGCGATCAACGGGTGACCCGTTGCGGCGCTGAAACTCGCGCACCGCATCCAGTGTCGCGCTGTGCGAGCGGCCCACCAGTCCATCGGCGAAACGGCGGTCGAGATAGCCGAGCGCGACCAGCTTGTCCTGGATCGCCTTGATCTGGGGATCGGTACCCGGCGCCAACGCGGCGCGAACGGGTTCGTACGACGCACGTCTATTTCCCGCCCTGATCACGTCGCTGATGTAGGGGAAGCGCGGGTCGGAGGGCGACGCATTACCCCCAACCACCCGCGCCACTTGCGCGTCTTCAGGATGTCCTTGGCACCTTCGACGAGTTGGTCGGTAACCGACTGCGCCATGTACACGGTCGGCCACACGCCGTGTTCGCCCTGCCAGACATGGCAGAGCTCATGGATGAGCGTCGATCGCCCATAGGCATTATCCATCGTGCCATGAAAGCCGCGCGCCCAACAGATCCGGTCATCGAAGTAGGTATGCCACGGCAGGTCCATGCCCGCGAGCGTCACCGGCGCACTGCCGCCGATCGATAAGTCCGCGATAAAACCCGATCGTACGGGATAGTGTTGCGGTATGCCGTTCGCGCCATTGCGATTTCCTGGGCGAACAAGGGGCGCGTGGCTGGCATGGGCGATTTCGGGCTGAGCCATCAACGCGAATACGGCGCGACGGTTCATTCGCCGCATCTCAGGCCGCCACCGTCTCCGCCCCGATCCTTTCCAGCCGTGCCATCGCTTCGTCCGGCAGCTCCAGCGCCGCCGCCGCGAGGTTCTCGCGCAGATGCGCCACCGACGACGTGCCGGGGATCAGCAGGAGGTTGGGCGACCGGCGCAGCAACCAGGCGAGCGCGACCTGCATCGGCGTCGCGCCCAGCGCCGCCGCGACCTCGTTCAGCTCGTCCGATTGAAGCGGCGTGAACCCGCCGAGCGGGAAGTAGGGCACATAGGCGATGCCCGCCGCCGCCAGTTCGTCGACCAGCAAGTCGTCCTCGCGATGCGCCAGGTTGTACTGGTTCTGAACGCAGACGATCCCGATCAGCCCGCGTGCCTCGCGCACCTGCGACGGCGTGACGTTGCTGAGGCCGAGGTGCCGGATCAGCCCTTCGCGTTGGAGCTCGGCGAGCGCGGTCAGCTGCGGCTCGACCGGACCCTCCGCCGGGCCGTGCCCCGCGCCGCCGCCCATCATCCGCATGTTGACCACGTCGAGCGTGTCGAGTCCGAGATTGCGGAGGTTGTCCTCCACCGCTTGTCGCAACTCGCCTGCGCCTTGCGCCGGGTTCCATGACCCGTCCGCGCCGCGCACCGCGCCGACCTTGGTGACGATGACGAGATCGTCCGGGTAGGGGTGCAGCGCCTCGCGGATCAACTCATTGGTGATGTGCGGGCCGTAGAAGTCGCTGGTGTCGATGTGGTCGACCCCGCTCGCCACCGCCTCGCGCAGCACCGCCAGCGCCGCGTCGCGGTCGCGCGGCGGCCCGAACACGCCCGGCCCCGCCAGCTGCATCGCGCCATAGCCCATCCGCCCCACGGTGCGCGTGCCCAGCGTGAATGTCCCCGCCTTGTCGATGGTCATCATTCGTCTCCTTCAGCGCCGATATGGACTCGCCCGCGTTGCACGATAAGCGGTTCCAATCGGGACGGCCCGTGCGGGAGCGCGAACAATGGCAGCGAACCTGGGCGATCTGGCGGCGTTCATGGCGGTCGCGCGCGCAGGCGGATTTCGCGACGGTGCCCGCGCCAGCGGGGCGAGCGCGTCCAGCCTTAGCGAGGCGGTGCGGCGGCTGGAGACGCGGCTGGGCGTGCGGCTGCTCCACCGCACCACGCGCAGCGTGTCGCCTACGGAGGCGGGCGCGCGGTTGCTCGAACGGCTCGGCCCCGCGCTGGGCGAGGTCGAGGCGGCGCTCGATGTCGTCAACGGCTTTCGCGACCGACCCGCGGGCACGCTCCGCCTCAACGTGCCGGTCAGCGCCGCGCGACTGGTGCTACCCGCGATCCTGCCGGCGTTCCTCGCCGCCTATCCCGACATCCGCGTCGAGGTGGTCGCGGAGGACGGGTTCGTGGACTTGCTCGCGGCAGGGTGCGACGCGGGAATCCGCTATGACGAGCGGCTGGAGGCAGACATGATCGCGGTGCCGATCGGCCCGCGCGAGCAACGCTTTGCCACCGCCGCCGCGCCCGCCTACCTCGACCGGCGTGGACGCCCGTCGCATCCCCGCGACTTGCTCGCGCATGCCTGCCTGCGCGGTCGATTCGCCAGCGGTGCGATGACATTGTGGGAGTTCGAGCGGGACGGCGAACTGGTCCGCGTCGAGCCGGAAGGGCCGCTGCTCGTCCGCGTCGGCGCGGCGACCGATCTCGCGGTCGACGCGGCGGTCGCCGGGGTGGGGGTGATCACGTTGTTCGAGGACTGGCTACGTCCGCTGCTCGACAGCGGCGCGCTGGAGCCGGTGCTGGAGGATTGGTGGCAGCGTTTCCCGGGACCGTTCCTCTACTATTCCGGCCGCAAGCTGCTCCCCCCGCCGTTGCGTGCGTTCGTGGATTTCATCG